>CAZPXE010000001.1:0-49550 GCA_964590545.1 uncultured Rhodobacterales bacterium
CGGGACACAAGGAACGCCGCAATGGATCCAGCCAACAATTCCCAAGCACGGGTTGGCGCAAGATAGAAATTTGCAGAGGGGTAATTGCGCCATCCCCATTCGGACAAAACGAGGCTGATTGCGGCAATGACGCAGATGCTCCAAAAAACGGGGTTTCGGCCAAACCGCCACATCAACAGCAGATAGATTGGAAAGAGAACGTAGTACTGTTCCTCTACCGCTAAGCTCCAAGTGTGAAGAAGTGGCTTTTCCTCGGCGGCCGCAGCGAAGTACCCCTCCTGCCGCCAGAAGATGATGTTTGAAATGAAAAGGCTCACCGCAACGAGGCTGGAGCCAAAACTATAGATTTCATTCGGAAGCATCCATGCCCACGCAAAGGGCAAGCAGCAAAGCATCACGAAAAACAGAGCGGGTAAAATCCGACGAGCGCGGCGCTCATAAAAGCGCCCCAGACTGAATTCACCTCGCGCCAATTCCTCAATTAGAATTGTAGTAATCAAGTAGCCTGAGATGACAAAAAAGACGTCTACACCCACGAAGCCACCGCCAAATAGCTCAAGCCCTGCATGAAACAGGATGACGGGCACGACGGCCACAGCCCGCAGGCCATCTATCTCCGGTCGATATTTCATGAGTGCCATGCCCGTCTCCTCTTAAAGGTTCAACATGTCGATAAATTCTTGAGCGAACATGCGATCGACCTCGTCGGTGTAGTGGTTGTCAGGCACGCGGCCGCTGCGATCGGCTGGGTCAAAAATCTCGGCTGTGGCCAGATATGCGATGTCCTCTGCCTCGAGGGTTGATTTGGTGAGGGCTAGGATATCGGGGTCGAAGGGCCCGTTGGTTTGCACGAGGATCACGACAGGGATTTGGCCATCGCTGCGCGCGGTTTTGGCAAACTCGCTGACCATAAGGGGCAGGACCGTCTCGAAGGGGTAGACTTCGCCGTTCATGACATCAGCATCCACGGCGTCCAGGTGTGATTGCGCAAGGGCGCGGCGGGCAAGACGGGCGAGTGGAGAGACATCGAGCCAGGGCAAACCATAGGTGATTGGTGAATAGTAAGCGTCGCTTTGAGCAAGTTGATCATACCATGCCGCCCGCGCCACAGGGTCATCCGCCAGCGCGCGGTGTTGTGCAGGCGTTGTAACGAGGGGATCAAGGCGCAGCAGCCCGCCCATCTCGTCGGGTTGATAGATCGGAAAGGTCAGGGGCGCGGGCTGTTCAAAGACGCGGGTCTGGTTGCTGTGGGCCGCCATGGCCGGAACAACCGATGACAATATGCCAAGGACAACAATATCTCCTGCGCGACGGTTGGCGCGATCGTCTTGAAACAGAGCATAAGTGAAATTAGGCGATCCGGCTGGGCCTGCGTGGGGTTCCCAAGCGAGATCGGGACGCAGCTGCAGGGCCTGTTCACGAATGTTGAGCGTGAACGACATGCCATAGCTGCGAATACGCGGCTCGCTCTCCGCAGGCTCGTTGGTGAAATCAGCCAGTGACGATGCGACCGTCTCAGACCGCCACCCGATGTCATAGAGATTGCCGATCAGGTTGGGTTGTTCCTCCCAACGTTCAAGTTTACCCGGAACGGATCGACCGTACTCAAAGAAATAGACCAGTGAACCGAAGCGACCGGACCTGTCCGCCCAAGAGAGGGCCGTCGCGACGGCGACATCCAAGAGTGCCAGTAGAATAAGGGTTAACCCTGCAGTTTTGAGCGCGGATCGCATGGGCACCTCTTAGAATTGAAAGTAGATGAAACTGGATGTGGACGTTGTCGCACCGAAGGCAAAAAGGTAGATCATGACGGCCCAAAGCGCAGCGCGGATGATCATAGGCCAGCCGGAATAGAACCGTACATTCCCACTCCGCTCGGTAAACATATCCCAAACAAACAGGAACACCATGGCGAGTAGGGCGGGCAGAGGGGGCGTCGGTAGTGTTAGACCAAGTGGTGCTGTCGTCAGCCCCAGCAAAATGGCGGTAAACTCGCTGATCTGTGCGAAAGACGTCGCGCGAAAGAGCAGCCAGCCGTAACAGACGACCTGAAAGAACGCGGCGATAGCGAAGATCCGTTTGAACCAACCCCAGAGGGTTCGGCTGGTGCCTTCGCCACTGTGACCGGTGCGCCCTGTCAGGGCCCGGTGGATAGACAATAGCGTGCCTTGATAGATGCCCCACAAGACAAAATTCCACGCCGCGCCATGCCAGAGGCCACCGAGGGTCATGGTGGCCATTAGATTGCGGTAGGTCTTGGTTGGCCCGCCTCGGTTGCCGCCCAACGAGATATAAAGATAGTCGCGCAGCCACGTCGACAGCGAGATATGCCAGCGGCGCCAGAACTCTTGAGGATCGGCTGCAAAATAGGGCTGTGCGAAGTTTCGCATGAGAGAGAAGCCCAGCATCTTGGCCACACCGCGTGCGATGTCGGTATACCCTGAAAAATCACAGTAAATCTGGATCGCAAAGAGCCATGTCGCAAAGAGAATATCCAACCGCGTCGGGTCGGGACTGCCATAGACAGCGTCCACGGAGGGCCCGATTGCATCTGCGATTACGACTTTCTTGATGAGCCCGATCAGGATCAGAACGCCGCCGCGCGAAAAGGCTTCCCATGTCAGGGTGCGGGGCTGAGAGATGTTTGGCAGCAGATTTTTGGCCCTCTCGATCGGGCCCGCAACGAGCTGGGGGAAGAACGAGACAAACAAGGCGAAGTCGAGGAAATCCTCGGTGGGCTTCATATCCCTGCGGTAGATGTCGATTGTGTAGCTGAGGGTCTGGAATGTGTAAAACGAGATGCCAACGGGCAGAACAATCGACAGAGTGAAGGGGTCTGCGTTATAGCCCCACCCGGCGAGCATCGCCGAGAAACTGTCGATAAAGAACCCCAGATATTTGAAGACAGCAAGCATGCCGAGGTTGCAAGCCAGTGAAATGTACAAGAGCCGTTTGCGCCGGGTTTCGCGCGTCTCTTGCTCCATTGCGAGACCGACGAAATAGTCAATGATTGTGCTGAGCAGGATCAGACTAAGAAATCGCCAATCCCACGCTCCGTAGAAGATGTAGGATGCCACGAGCAGCATGCGGTTTTGGGCTTTATGCGCCAGCAAGACATAGGCCAGCCCTACTATCGCGAAAAAGCCCCAAAAACTCAGCGTCGTAAAAAGCATATACCTGTCAAATCATGATCAAGCCCCGAGAATGAGTGTGCTTGGCCATCCAGCCTAAAAAGGAAATCGTGCAAAGGCTTAGGTGCAAAGCGGCAGCTGATGCAAGCTGTGAGACTGTCGTACCCAGAGTTTTTCAATGTTGGTGCGTGTTTCTGGAAACAATCACCAACAAGAGGTACAAATGGTGCCAGATCACGCCGTATTTACATCATTTTTTCGCCAGAGCGATGTATATAGAGTATCCATTAAAGGTGGAATCTGACAAATATCTTAGGGTTCTACGTAAACACGTCATTTTATTGAAGATTGTATTGGTGCCCATGTCCAAAACTATTCAGCCTGCGCCGAGTTTGGTGTCCTATTTTACGCATTGGGGTGTATTCTGGTTGCTCGTAGCGATCATTGGCGCCGGTATCTTCTTTAGCGACGGTATCAATACGATGCTGGTGGCGTGGCAATTGCCAGAATACAGCCACGGTCCGTTGATACCCGTACTTTCGGGCTTCCTGTTTCTCAAGCAGCTGAAAGACTATCCCATCAATCCTGATGTTCATCGCAACCGCTGGCCGGGTGTGTTCCTGGTCGCGTTCTCGCTGTTGCTTGCCACATTGGGCATTATGTCCGGGATCGGTGATTTCGTCGCCTATGCCCTAATCCTCTGGGTGGGTGGCATTCTTCTGGTCAGCTGGGGGTGGGACACAGGCAAGCATTTTTGGCCCGGTGTCGTGCACCTTGTCTACATGCTGCCTTTGCCCGGTGTCATCTACTTCAAAGTAACGACATCATTGCAATTGGTGTCTTCTGAACTGGGCGTATTCTTCCTGCGTATGCTGGATGTTCCGGTCTTTCTGGATGGGAATATCATTGATCTGGGGACGTTGAAGCTGCATGTTGCCGAGGCCTGTTCGGGCCTGCGCTATATGTTCCCGATCATGAGCTTTTCCTACATCTTTGCCACGCTCTATCGTGGTCCAGCCTGGCATAAGGTGACCTTGCTGCTTGCCGCCGTTCCGATTGCGATTTTCATGAATTCTGTGCGGATCGCTGTGGCGGGTGTCATCGTGCAGCATTACGGGAATGAGTGGCTCGAAGGGTTTACGCATTTCTTTGAAGGCTGGGTGATTTTCCTTTTCTGTATTGCAATCTTGTTCGGCTTGGCCTGGTTGATGCTCTTTTTGCACCCAGAGCGTCCGGGGCTTGTACAAGCGCTTGATTTGGATACTGACGGACTGGGCACGCAATTGGGGCGTGTGCAGTATGTGCAGGCGTCCAAGGCATTGGTCACATCCAGCGTTTTGGTGATTGCCGGTGTGCTGGCATTGCAGGCACTGCCAGAGCGGGGCGGCATAGCGCCCGAACGCGATAGCTTCGCGCTTTTCCCACGAAGCATTGGTCAGTGGGACCAGCAGGGCCCAAGCCGTATGTTGTCTTCTGATGTCGTGGCAACGCTTGGGGCGGATGATTATCATCAGGTCACGTTCACGCGGGCCGGTGAACAATACCCGGTTGATCTGTTCATGGCGTGGTATGACGATCAAAGCCAAGGCGGGGTGCACAGTCCTGAGATATGTCTGCCTGGTGCCGGCTGGGAAATTGCTTGGCTGGAGCGCAGTGACATCACCCAAACAGTTGGTTCGGATGTGCCGTTCAACATCAACCGCGCTGTCATCCAACAGGGTGAGACACGCATGATGGTTTACTACTGGTTCCGGCAAAAGGAACGTCGGATCGCGTTGGATTTCGCCGCCAAGTACTGGCTGATGATCGACGGTATTCGCACGGGGCGGACAGATGGATCCCTGATCCGGCTGACCACAATGATTGGCCCTGACGAAAGTGATGCAGAAGCCGAGGTCCGTCTTATGGATATGCTGATCGAATTGCAGGACCCACTTGTAAGATTTATCCCTGAGGAATGACGCAGGCCACTGGACATAGGCTCTGGTTTCAGAGCCTGGCTATTCTGGCGTGTCTTTTTGGGTGGGCGTGTGGGCTGTCCGCGCAACCCATGCAGGAACAGTATCTTCCGCTTGATGGTTGGATCACTGAGGACGGGCGCAGCGTCCATCTGACGTGGCGCGACGCGCCTCAAGCACCTCGCGCTACGATCGAGGTCTATCGCAGGCCCTACGGGGCTACAGGTGGCGAAAGCTGGCAAATCATCGAGGTCGAAGACCAACAAGGTTTGCATGTGGTTGATCCCAACACGCAGCCAGGATTGGCGTATGAATACCGTGTCCTGCGGCGCAATCCCGATGGTCAGGCCAGGGATGTCGGGTATTGGCTGGCTGGCCGAAATCTTCCGTTGCCGGGCGCAACTAGGATCGTACATCTTGTCGTAGAACAGTCGATGCAGGTGCAAATCGCACCCCACCTTGTTCGGTTTCAACGCGATCTGATCGGTGAGGGGTGGCAGATACGTCGCTACGGGATGCCGCGTCATAGCAGCACCGCCGACCGCGATAATCTGGTGGCTATCGGGGGGCTTAAACAGCAACTTCAGGAGAGTTACGCTGCAGCGCCGGATGTGACACATGCCGTCATCCTGATCGGCCATGTGCCCTTTGCACGCAGTGGGATAGGTGCCCCGGATGGGCATGAACCCGCCCCGCACGCTACGGATTTGATCTACGGGGATGTTGATGGCCAATGGCGTGTCGCACGGGACGGGATCTTGCAAAACAACCAGCTTCCGAGTGACGCAATCGAAATGCAGGTGGGCCGGATTGATTTTGCTCCGCTCGTGGAAGGTGATATGGCCCGCGAAGTTGGACTTCTGCGGGATTACTTCGACAAAAACCACAACTGGCGCCACGCGCGCTTGGGTGATCTTCGTGAAGGATATGGCGAAGGGAACGGTCTGATCGGAGAGCTTACGGCTTTGCGCAACGTCGTCGGGCCAGACGCGATCACAGAAGGCGGTCACCATGATATCGGGGAGAGCCAGCCATGGCTCTGGGGTGTCGATTTCGGGGAAGGTGCTGGCCATGTTTATGCCGAGCGTTTCGCGAACCGTGCCGTTTTTGCGATCAACTTTGGCAGTCACAAACAGCGTATCGACAGACCGCGTAACGCGATGGCTGCTCTTCTTGCACAGCCTTGGTATCCATTGGCTGTGGGGTGGGGCGCTCGTCCTGCATGGTGGCTGCATCATATGGCTTTGGGCGGAAGTATCGGCGACGTCCATATGCGTACCGTCAACAATGGCATCGCGACACAACCCTATGCCGACAGCATGGATTACTATCCGACCGGGCTGTATTTGTTGCGTAACCCAGTCTGGGTCAATCTGCTGGGCGATCCGACAGTGCGCGCCTTCCCTCTCGGTCCGCCGACCGCGTTTCGCGCGCAGACTGTGGACGGTGCTGTCCAGCTGTCTTGGAACGCCGCAACAGATCCGGATGTGAGCGGTTATGTGGTCTCTGCAAGCGATGCTGATGGTCGCATGTCAGTGATTAGCGGCGCGACACCCATTATGGGAACTGAGCTGATCGATCCTGTCCCGCGTCAGCTTTATATGATCCGTGCCATCGGGCTAAAGCAGGTCCATGCAGGATCATTTCAGGCTCTATCACAGGGGGTTTTGGCAAATTTGGATCAACCCCCAATTCAAGCGCCCGATTGGGTCGCTTCTGTCCCAATAGCGGGCACCCTTTTGCTCCCACCCCCCGACGGGGCGGATATCTTTGGCTTCGTGACCGGCCCTGAACACGGCGCTTTGATCCGAACGGCCCAAGGTTGGACCTATACGCCACCGCCTGATTTCACCGGGATCATTGAACTGCCCTATGTCGTGTCAGACGGGCTGACCAGCGCAGAGGGCCGCATGACTATTACAGTAGGTGACGAATAAGGGCGAAGCGGCTAATACATGCCCGACGCGAGTCAGGTGAATTTCTAGGATCACCGCAAGAAGCAGGCAGTTCGAAACATAATATGAGCGCATCGTCAGGGTCGTTCCGGTCCCAACTCTCAACGGCATCAAAGTACCTCACCATCCGATTTGCCTCCAACATTGGGCTGCGCTTGGTGTCTACCATTGTGTTGACGCGCTTGTTGGCCCCTGAAATCTATGGCGTCTTCGCCGTCGTTCTTGTCTACATGTATATCCTCGAAATGATGTCGGACTTAGGGCTGCGATCCCTTGTTTTGACCCGTGAGGGCGAGGTGACAGACACGTTTCTGAGGACATGTTGGACGATTTCAATCCTGCGGGGCGGTGTAATTCTGGTGTTCTCGGGCCTGTTGTCGTTGGTTTTTGCAATGGCCCAAAACGCGGGCTGGTTTGCCCAGGACAGCGCCTATGCAGCGGCCGTCTTACCCGCAGCGATCGTGTTTCTTGGGGTTGGTGCCTTGATCCAGGGCTTCGAGACGCCAATGCGTTTCATGAGCGAACGCAATATGGCCTTTGGACGGCTCACAGCCGTTGATCTGACACGCAATGTTGTCACATTGGCAGTCACTGTTGCGTTGGCCTTCTATCTGCGGTCGGTCTGGGCGTTGGTGATCGGGCAAATGGTGCGTTCTATTGTACATGTAGCGCTGAGCCACATCGTTTTCCCCGGGCCGAGGCTCGCCTTGTCTTTTGATCGCGAAAGTGTCGGTGTTCTGATCAACCGCGGAAAATGGGTATTGGGTCAGTCAACGCTGACCGTTCTCTCGCAGGCGTTTGACCGGATCTTTTTAGGGTTTGTCATGAGCTCGACAACGTTTGGCTTTTATTACACAGCACGCCAGTTGGTTGATCTGGTCCCGCAGTTCTTACAGGCGTTGAATAACTCTGTGATCTTGCAGGTTTTCCGCAAGCTGCATCAATCGACACCACAGGAATTCAGACGCAACTATTACCGGTATCGCCTGATCCTTGATGGGGCTGCAGGTCTGGTTGCCGGGGGGTTGATCTCTCTGGCGCCGTTGCTCGTGGATATCATCTTTGATGATCGCTATGCCGGCGTCGCACCGATCATGCAGATCCTGAGCCTTTCAATCCTGATCTTTGGGATCAACATTTTGCAGAATGCCTTCAATGCCGAACAACGGTTTGACGTCGTCACGAAACTATCAGTCATTTCTGTTATGTGTCTGGTTGGTGGGCTGACGTTCGCCACTTTTGTCTTGGACTCTGTCACGGCTGCCCTGTTTGTGGTTGCCTTGCATCGACTGCCAGAAGGACTTGTTGTGACGGTGATGGGCCAGCGCCGTGGATGGGTCGTCATATGGCGAGAGGGCATTATTCTGGCGGTGTTTGCCTTGGGAGTTCTGCTCGGGTGGGGTGTGCTATACTTAGCTGAACGGGTCTTCTTTGCGGCCTAATGGATCAACCGTGGATCAAGCCCTCGATCTTTGAAAACGCATCCAGAACCCCGGCGTCAAAGTTCGCCCTGTTATACCTTTGCGTGATGATCTGGGACGCGGTGTGGCGCAGATCATCAAGACCCTCTGGCTGATCCCGATAGCTTGAAACAATGCGGACGGTTTCTTCGAAAAACTGTGTCACGTTGTTTTCTGGAATTGGAAAACCGGTCGTTTCGTCGAAGAACTCGTCTCCTCCGACACCAGCATAACCGATCACCACGCTGCCTGTTGCCATGGCCTCGGCTGGGGGAAGGCCGAACCCTTCGCGGTCTGAGAACGACAAGAAGAACAGCGACTCTCGGATAAGATGCGCGGCGTCACGTGTTGTCAGTCCGTCGATGGGGACGAAGGGTACGTCTTTCAGCCGAAGATCGGCCCGCAGCGTTTTGACCAGCGCCGTCGCCTCGCCACCGCGTTTTCGAGGCATGTATGCGATCTGAAATTTCTTTTCCGGCTGATAGGCATACAGATCATCGGAAATATAGAGAGGGAACGTCACCGGATCTTTGCCTAAAACCATCCGACTGGCCGCCGAACAGGCCTCTGATATCGTGAGCGAGGTAACGTATTTGTCCTTATCGAACCCTGGTTTTACGAATGCATACAGCGTCGAGAACGGGTTTTGGTTGAATAGGATCAGTGGCAGATCCTTAGGCAACTTGTCCGGCATCCATTCTGAAACCCATTCCGGGACAACCAAGACATCGCCGTCCTGCCTGACCCATTCGTCGCAGGGTTCGGCATTCTTTGGGGGCCGTTTGTTGCGTCCAAAAGCAATATCTCGCAGGTAGCGGGCCTTGTTTTTCAGCCCTGTCGTGTCACGGGATCGGCGCATAGTTGTTGACCACACACGAGGTGCACGGGTTGTGTGAATGTCATATTCAAAATCCGGACGATCATAGATCGCCAGGGCAGGGGTTCCATTTGCATTGAGCACATCAATGACGTCGAGCGTCACGGAAATCCCACCTCGCGCAACCGGCGTGTCCGGAATGAAGAACAAAAACCGCATGTTTAGACTCTGCTTTTCTGGCGAAGGTGTACGGAGCGACAACACAAACAGTACAATCGACGGGTCCGCATGTTACGCTCCACCCAGAAACTCTTCCTTAAATTTGGTGTTAACGCGTCTGAGCTTTGCAACCTTACCGGGCAAGGTCCAGGGACGGAGCAGACTGTCTTTGTTCAAGACATACTGACGCAACATAGAGTTTGAATTGCTGTGGGAATTGGGGTTGTTCACCATGTAGACCGCCCCGTGAAACGGAAGTGGTTTAAGCGGTTTACCCATGTCCTCGAACAACTCGGTGATGCCACCATGAGCGCCGAGCCAGACCATAACGTATTCCCGAAAGCTTTCGTCGTCCTTATCCGGCAAGGGATAAAGATCGGCCCGCACGATATGGCTGGATCCGCTGGTCTTATGAAAACGATCGATGGACATAGCAAACGCACCATCCGGGTCGATCCCATAGCCTTTGTTCAGATACCATCCGTTCGGACCGTTGTTGTCGCGGACATATGCGGTCAGATCACGCGACATGAGATCGTCGTCATCCATGACCATGAAATATCGCGAGTCAGGAAAGGCTTTAATGCCTGACCAAACGCGGCGACCCTTGTCGAACAGGAAAAAGTGCAGCGCTTCTTGGAAGTCGTGGTTTTTGAGTTCGTGCTGGGGGTTTGGCCCGTAATCGACCCATGCGACCTCGAATCCTTCAGGCAGGTCAGGTAGCGGGGTACCCGGATTGGCCACAATGACCGCGCGCCAGTTATCGCAGGTTTGCGCCGTATAGGACTTGAAGGTTTTCTTCAGAATTTTGATCTGCATGTCGCGGTCACGCAGGTTGTCCGGGTGGCGGATCGGAATAATAAATGTGAGGTCTTTCATAGTCGCCTTCATACACTCAAGTCTGCACTACGGTCTTAGTTCATGCGCGCAACGGCCAGTTGGTGACCCTTTGCACAGCTGCGCGCTAGCCTTTTGATAAGCCCTAGTCTTTGACCTTGCGATAAACAAGGATTTGCGTGGATGCTAGGCCCGGCAGGATGTTGAAACGGCTGACCACATCGTTAAGGCGCAGCAGGATATTGCGTTTCCAGCCCGTCAGACGGCGTTGATGTTCGGTGGCTTCTGCAGCACGGCGCGCTACCCGTTTGAAGCCGAGTGTCGCCATGCGTTTGTCGAGATCGCGCAAGTTGAAGCGCAGCACCCAAAGGCGTTCGCCGTTCATTGTGTACCAATTGCCTGTCCCTAGGTCGGTCTTTTCACGCTCTTTGAGGGGCTTGCCCATCACCGTCCGCACAAAGCGTTCAAGCTTGAAGTCCGCAGAGCCTTCCATCACCAACTGCAACGCAAGGCTGCCGCCGGATTCCACTGCGTTTGCGAGGTTCTCCAAGGCCTCATCGACCTGTGGAACGTGAATAATCACCCCCCAACTGAACACAAAGGAGTACTTGGTCTCAGGGTGGTAATCGACCAGATTGGCTTGGCTGAATGTAATCTTGTCATCGACGCCGGCGGCTTTGGCGCGCTCGTGTGCATGGGACAACATGGTCTCCGACAGATCGATCGCATCAACACGACATCCGTAGTTGGCGGCGCGGATCGAATGAACCCCAGGCCCACAGCCACCATCCAGCACAAGATCACCTGGTTTGGCACCCATTGCGTCCAGCATCCACGGGATAGAACGATCATAGAGCGCGATGGCCAACGGGGGATAATAGTCTTCATCCCAGTCGTTTACAGTGGCTTCCTGCTCAAAAACGGCGCCTTTCGGCGGAGTCGAATTCATCAAAAATCTCCAATAAAGATGATGCTGTGCCTCACCAGCCTTAGTGCCTGAACCATCTACTTCGGGACATGAAAAAGCAAGCAGCGTTACAAAAAACGGTTAGCAAACAAGCCCATTGATCGACCGGTCTGCTGCCCTTGTGTTCTACATATCCATGTCATCCATTTGGACGTCTTCGGCTTCTGCATGATCCACAAATTCATCGGACAAGACAGGCTGGCCTTCCACGAGTGTCGCCCAAAGCTTTGCGGCGTCAAAGGTTGGATCATCCGGCCCGCCAAGGTCCACCGTCCCGTTATGTTCGACATTGCGGAACCGCCAATTTCCTTCGTCCCCAAGCCCTGTGCTTTCATCAACAAAGACCGGGTGTTTCTCGACATAGATGTCGCCTGTCATACGGTCCGAGAAATAGATATCCAAGACAAAGTACTGATCGCCGTCGCTGGTTGTGTAATACCCCTGTTCTTCAAGGATATTGAGCACGTCGTCAGGCGTCAGTTTGAACTGGTTCGGTCCATCTACAAAATCCGCTTCGCCAAGGCTGTCGGATTTCGTCCCAGTCAGATAAACAGGCTTGGGAACACCGTCTTCGTGCATATAGACGAGCTCTTCGCTCAGTTCGACGTCCGGGGTCAGCATCGGCAAATCAGTTGAACTGACAATCGTGTCCAGATTGGCATCATAGTCGCGGTATTCCGTATTAACGTCCACAAATGTGGAGTCGATCACCGTATAATTGGTCATCTCCAACGGGAAAGGTTCAAGAAGGGACTTCTCAAGATCAATGCCGATGTTGAAGCCTTCGATATTGGCGTCTACGATCGTTAGGTCGATCGTGTTGTTGCCGATGTCGATACCAACCCCCGGCCCCCCGAGCACTTCGCTGTCGTCGCGAGAGATCAGATCAAAGTCCTTCAAGGTGTAGTGGCCCGTATAGGACAGATCGACACCCGTTTTCACATTCCAGGCCGTGAAATCCTCTAAAACGGTGCTGATCGCGTGATCTTGCGTGAACCATGCCTTGAGAACATAGAGACCCGACTTGGACGCAAATGTTTCGTTGCCGTTAAAGCCCAAAATAGGATGCGAACCCGGCGTGACAGCGTCATCGTAGTGGAAGGCAACCTCCAGAGGTGTGGTGGATGAATCGAATGTGAGCAATCCCTCATCTTCGATATGCCCGCGGTGGAAATAGACGAAACCATTGTGAACGCTGACGGCAATATTGTCGGAGGATTCCACCATACGGCCCTGGAACCAGAAGCCGTCTCCGCTGCGGCCCATGTCAAAGTTGTCGATGGTCGACGGGCCAGCATTAGTCCCTTTGGGGTCCGCCCAGCTGACACCCTGCGAAAGGATTGCAATATTGTCAGACCAAACGCCTGTTTCATTCCCGCTTTCAGCGACAAACCCTGCACCGAACGTGTTGAAGCTGGCGTTATTGTCGAGGATCGCGTGGCTGTCGTGGTGGACGTAGCCCCAACCAGGCGAGCCAAAGACAGCATTGCCTTCCAAAACCGCTGGATAATCTTCACCTTCGGTGCCCGCACGGTGAACGTGCACGGAATAGCGCCCCTTGATGTTGCTATCCGACAAGACCTCGTCGAGGTCGCCAACATCCACGGCTTCCTCTGATTTATCGGTCCGGCCGAGTTCATGGAATTCGACGTAGCGCACTTCGACATCATCATTGTGCATGAACATCACGTGGCCACGTTCTGCGATCTCAGCGAGTTCCGCGTCTTCGGTCTCGAACGACACGTTGCGTGAGTAGTTGGCCACGGAAGTCTTCAGATCCTCACGCGGTGTGTCGTGATCAAATTCCAGCGGGTCTTCGAAATGAACAGTGTCGCCATCAATGGACTTAATGACGCGGATCTCGTCCTGGGACGGGATATAGCCCACCTCAGGGTTCCAATCGTAATAACCCTCATATGTGGTGCCCGCGATGACGATCGTGTCGCCTTCAGCCCAGCCGGTTGGGGCGTCCGCAAAAGTGATGGACGTGTCACCAGCCATCGGGTCTTCAATGACCTTTTCGTGGGAATCTTTCTCCGTGCCGTGGATGCTGACGTCGCCATGCGCAATCAATCCCCGGCTTAGGAGCATAGGATCCCATTCAACGTCGATCGGACCATTATTTGCGAAAATGATATCGATGTTCACATCAGGATCGACCGGGTTTTCCTCTGTGCCCATCAGAAGTGAGCTGGTAGGGGAGGTCACGATCGTATCGACGGTCATGCTGCTGTTTGTGTCTGTTGCAAATTCCAGCATGCCATCTACGCGCAGCGTGAAGATTTGAGCATCGCTTTCGATGCCATATTCAACATGGATGCCTTCCGGAATCAGGACGCGCGCGTCATCGCCGGGAATATTGCCTTGGTACCAGGTATCGGGGTCGTCCCAGTCGCCATCCTTGATCGCGATATGCGTCGCTTCATCGCGGGGCACGAGATTGAGTGCGGCCATGTGTTCGCTGGCCATACCTGCGTGGTCGCCATGCATGTGCGTGTCAGGAGCGGCCCGTACGGCCTGAACAAAGGCTTCGATGTCTTCCGGTGTAGATCCGTCCAGAGTGATGGATGCATGGTCATGACCATGGCCATCGTCCATTGTTCCACTCGTATCACTGTCTGTCGCGCCATCCTGATGTTCATGACCAAGCGGCAGCGTCATTTGAACGGCAGGTTCTGCGAGAACAGCATCGGCGATATGGTCAAAGAAATCAGACGTATAGTGCAAGTTGTCGGACATCACGTCCTCTTCTGCGAGGTCGTTGTCCGCAATGATCTTATTGGTGTCGACAAAGTAGACGTCGTCCAAGTCTTCCGCGAGTTGAACTTGCGCAGCGATCACTTTCTCACGGCCCGTGTCGTCAAGGCTTTGGTAGTCTGACAGACCTACGACGCTGATTGGGAAGTCAAAGCCCATATCTGCGCGCATCTGAGTGAACAGAGTAGACGTCGCATCGTAATAATTCGGAGCATGGCCCCCGCCTGCATCCGCTTCGCCCTGAATCCAGACGGCATTGGCAATATAAGCGTCGGGGTCGTTTTCCAACTCCTGTGCAACGGTTTCCAACAGTGCGGTGTAGGACTCACCAAGAGCATCTTCGCCGTCGTCGGTCACGATGTTCCAAGCGCCATCAACCTGCGAAACGGACTGACCGCCACCTGCCACAATGATTTGCTTGGCTTCAATGCCCATTTTGGCAATCGCTTCTTCCAATGCTCTGCTGTTGTGCATGAAGCCGGCGTTGCTTTGACCGAAGACCAAGATGATTGGCGTGCCTACGTCTTCCATCGTGTGAACGGGATCAGGATCCTGGTCGTGCATGTCGTGATTGACGTGTTCCTCGTGGGAATGCACCACCTCTTCGACCACGGTTTCTTCGTCGGTTATGGGGCTGTGTTGGTGTTCGACCACTTCCTCGGCACCGTGGTCTTCAGACGTGTTGGATTGGTCCATGGACCCATGATCCATATCCATGTCAGGATCTTCCTGATCCATGTCCATCATGGAATCCGTTGTGGAATCGCCTTCATGATCGGTGCCGTCATGCCCGTGATCCAAGTCACTGGTATCATCGGTGTGATCATTCTCGTCTTCGACATCATTATCGGGCGCAACCACGTTTTCTTCCTGGTCGTCCATCTGCGTGTTGACGGAATCTTCTTGAATAGCGGAAGTCGGTGAAGAACTTTTGATGTTAGAGCCTAAACCGAACGCTGATGCCAGCGCACCAAGGATCATAGTAAGTAAAGCTGATAGTGCCATTATCCGTTCCACTTCGTCGATAGGTCGACTTGCGCAGGGTCTGGTAAGCGTTTCTTGCGTCCGCTTTCCCGGCTGATTTGCACGGCCCCGTTGCATGTCATGCGCCCGCATGTACGGGTGCTCTTCGCCTTCATGATTCATTAACCAAGCAGCAAAAAAATGAGGAAATGGTGATAAAAGTAAGGCAACTGCACCCGAACAAACGTTCAATAAAATCACGGAGAAACTGGTCGCGCATCAGGTTTCAGCGCGCAACCCATGCGACGTATTTCGGCTTGAACAACACAATTTCTAGTAGAATCTTGCCAACCGGTCCGCGGGACATTGCGCATGCAATACCCCGGCCACGCACATGCAGCGGATCGGGCACATTTTTGCGCGGAAAACCGCATATATCGTGCACATTAAAATACTATTTACGAGATAAACCGTCTCAAAAGTAGATTCGCCCCTGACAGGCGTGCCTGCTTTACGTTAGTGAAGCCGTGGAAAGAGGGCGTGTGCTGGTAAGAGGTAAGACATCATGATGGTCTGGAGCCAGAGTGAGCATGGCAATGTCACACTCACATCAGCAAACCGGGCAGCATTGCTGTCTGATCTGGGGGCCCGTTTTGATGCCCGTACAGGTTTCTCCGTGGCCACCATCAACCTTGACCACGTGGTGAAGCTACAGCGCGACGCCGACTTTCGACGTGCCTATTCCCAACACACCCATATTACGGCGGACGGTAATCCAATTGTCTGGTTGTCGCGGTTGGCTGGGCAGGATGTATCCTTGATCCCTGGGTCAGAGCTGATTGATCCTCTGGCGGCGCTGGCTGCCGCACACAAGGTGCCAATTGCACTGTTTGGGTCTGACGACCTTTCTCTGACGCAAGCCGCCGCTGCACTGAAACAAGCGCACCCTGATCTCGAGGTTGCGTTCTGCAGGGCGCCCGCGATGGGCTTTGATCCCGATGGGCCCATTGCAAAGACTGATATGGATGATCTGAGCGCATCTGGCGCGCGACTGTGTTTCATTGCGCTTGGTGCACCCAAACAAGAGCGTTTCGCCGCGCGCGCCCAGGAGCTGCATCCGCATATTGGATTTGTTTCGATCGGGGCAGGGCTGAATTTCATTTCCGGATCCGAGACCCGCGCACCCAAATGGGTCCAGGCGATTGCTGCGGAATGGTTGTGGCGCATGGCGTCAAACCCCAAACGGCTGGCGGGACGCTATGCAGCTTGCATTCTTGCGCTGCCACGTCTGATGATACGCGCGATTTCCACGCGGCTGCGCAAGAAAGGCCAAATATCATGATGGGCTGGATCGCCCTGTCTGTTTGGCCTGTTATCGGGATCATCCTGTTCAACAAGCTTAAGTTACCGACGGCAATCTGTGCGACGTTCTTGGGGGGCTACCTTTTATTGCCCGAGAAAGTGGGTCTGAACCTCCCGGTTCTGCCAACTCTCGACAAGCATTCAATCCCTACGTTGACCGCTTTGATCATGACCGCGGTCGTACTGTCCCGGCCTGGGCATAAGATACAGACCAACCCCGGCTGGCTGCCGCGTAGTGTTGTGGTCGTTTTCTTAATTGCACTGCTTTTCACCGGTACCTTTGGCATGGTCTTAACCAATCAAGACCCACTTATCTATGGTTGGAGATTCCTGTCGGGTATGAAGATCTATGATGGGTTTGCGTTCTCTCTCATCATTGTCATAACCCTCATTCCGATGATCATTGCGCGAAAGGTATTTGCAACACCCGAGGCACAAAGGACACTGTTGCTCGCATTTGCAGTCTCTGCACTGGCCTATAGTGCCCCGATCCTCTGGGAGATACGTCTGTCGCCCCAGTTGCACCGACAAATTTACGGTTTTTTTCAACACGGGTTTGATCAGCAAATGCGCGGCGGCGGCTTCCGATCCATGGTTTTCCTGAGCCATGGCCTCACGGTGGCGATCTTCCTGGGTATCGCCATCCTAGCTGCTGGGACACTGGCGAAATTAAGTGCGCCAGAACAACGGTTCAAATGGTGGCTGTTAACGGGATTCTTATTGGTCGTTTTGATCCTTAATAAATCGTTGGGTGCCCTGGTCATCACGCTTTTGGTATTGCCCCTGATTTTGCTGCTTCGCCCCCGCACCCAATTGCTGGTTGCGGCCTGCGTCGCCGGTGTCGTTATGACATATCCATTGCTGCGCGCGGCGGACCTAATCCCCACCGAACGTGCTGTTGCCATCGCCGAGAGCATCGACCCCGCCCGTGCCAGATCTCTGGATTTCAGATTGAGAAACGAAGATATTCTCTTGGAAAAAGCAAGTGAGCGGCCCGTCTTCGGTTGGGGTGGATGGAGCAGAAACCGTGTGTTCAATGAAGCCGGTCGTGACCTCTCTGTTACCGATGGCGAATGGGTCATTCATCTTGGAATTGGGGGGTGGGTCCGATATATCGGCTTCTTCGGTCTGCTCTGCTGGCCAATAATCGCTTTGTTCATTTCGAAACGGGATCGTATTGATCCATACTCTGCCGCGCTTGCTCTTATTCTGGCCGCCAAACTTCTCGATTTGATCCCAAATTCGGCCGTCCATCCCTACATTTGGTTAATTGTGGGATCGCTCATTGGGCAGCTCGAACTTGGATTGGCGAAACGCGAAACGACGCAACAGACAGCACTGGCCGCGCAGACCAGCAAACGAGGATACAAGCGTACATTGAGCGATACGCCACAGTCTGAGCTAGACGGAGCCCTCGATCCGCCCAAGCCGGGCGGGATCCAATACACCCGCGCAAAGAACATTCGAAACCGTCGGACGTCATCATGACCCTTTCTTCTCCGGCTGGCGACTGGATTGCCATTGTCATAGTCAATTATGGCACTGCGGATCTCACCATTACGGCGGTCAGCTCCATTCTGGAGCGTACACATAATGGCCGTGAGGTCAGGGTCTTTGTTGTCGATAATGCGTCCCCAAATGCCGATGCAGCGACCCTAAAGGCGGCCTATGACAAATTGGGGTGGCAAAAACGGGTGACCTTGGTTTTGGAAAGCGAAAACCACGGGTTTGGGCGCGGCAACAATGTTGCCCTGATGGCTCTCCAGAAGTTGGACGCACCACCATCCAAGGTCATGCTGCTCAACCCGGACGCGGCGTTACACAATGAAGCTGTCGAGATACTTGCGAAGGCGATTGACGCAGATCCTTCGGCTACAATTGCAGGGGCTGCCGTCCTGCGAGAGGATTTGACACCCGCAACTGCGGCTTTTCGCTTTCCAAGTTGGCGCAGCGAGCTTGCACGGATTCTGTCTTTTGGACCGCTCGATCGGATGTGGTCCAAGCATTTAGTCGCCATGCCCACAGACACCCAAGGCGGGCCTGTCGATTGGGTCAGTGGCGCAGCGGTAATGTTTGATTTCAAGGCAGTGTCACAGGTCGGTTTCTTTGATCCGGTTTTCTTCCTCTATTACGAGGAGGTCGATCTGATGCGGCGCATGACAGTAGCCGGAGCCTCCATTCTTTATGTTCCTGAGGCGCAGGTTTTGCATGCTGAGGGGGCCGCTACGGGTCAATTTGCATCGGCCCAGAACCGTCAGCGTGATCCGTGGTACCTCTATCAGTCTTGGGCACATTACTTCGAGCGCGCCTACGGACGGCCCAAAGCGGCGCTAATCGCTCTGGCTTTGTGGCCAATGGCAGTGCTTCATATTGTGCATCGTTTGGTCCGCGGTAAGCAGCCCGCATTGCCAAAACAGTTCTTCAAGGATCATTGGACCCATGTTGTCCGCCCGCTCTTGTTTGGGTCGCGTGCGCCGCACTGAAGATCACTTAAAATACTGAAACAATTCACATGAACCACCTGCGCAACACCAGCGCACGGTGGCTTCAAGACTTAGTAATGGGCACATTCAAGAATGACCTCGATTGATCCTGCCCCACTCAGCGCACAACCAAAACGAGGTTCCCAATGGACGAATTTTCTACGCACAATTCCAGTCTGACCGCACCCGCCACGCGTCATTTCTTGATTGTTCCCAATGACAATGCCGACCTCGCCGTGATGCCCCGCGCCATCTATTGTCAGACTGCTGGCGACATCGTCATTCAGGATATTCATGGCACGGAGCTGACTTATAGCCTCGCAGCCGGTGACCAGCTGAGCTTTCGTGGTGTTCGCGTCATGAGCACCGGAACGAATGGCATGTTCTATGGTTGGTCCTAATGAGTGGTGTAGGGTTCAACGGCCTTGGAATCACAAAAAGCCAACGAAAAACACCCGTTCCAGCACCATTTTCTGTCAGCCTACAGGGGCTAACGAACGGTGTAGCTGAGAATGGGACAACGCTGACGTTCGAGACCACCGCAGGTACTTTTGAGGGTCAGCGCTGGCAAATGACGTCGACAAATAACGCGTGGTTCGACATTGCCGGGGCAGCCGCCGTAACTGAAGCTGTGGATCTGGTGGGCGGGCGGCACCAAGATGGCGCCTTGATCCGCGTCGGTGTGACCTCTGGGGGTATCGAAGTTTTTTCCGGCCCTGCGCCGCTTGTCTATGCAGGACCTACAGTGCTTGTGCCGACGGCGGATATCATCCTGAACATTGCGTCCGGGATCGGTTACTACGATGCATCTATCGCCTTCACAGGTGACGATCTGACGTTCGAACTCGAGACGATGCAAGGCGTTAGTATCACGTCAGAAGCCGGAATGATCAGCTTTGATACCGATCAATTAGAACTGCAAACCAGTACCGCCCTACACGTGACCGCGCGCAATTCTGGTGGGTTCGAAACAATGGCCCTGTCTCTGACCATTGCAGAAGCGAGTGACTTCACCGTGTCCGCAATAGACAGTGAGCCACTGATTACCATCGCTGAAGGCGCGCTTAGTATTCAGATTGGCAACGGGCCTTTTGTGGGCACCTATGATGAACGCGTCACAGACCAAGCCAACCTGACAGCCGCAATGATAGAGGCGGGTGCGACACCATTGGTCCTGCCCACGATCAGTGGCGCTCTGGAGCTTGGCAGCGTGCTCGCGTCTACGCCCGGACTTTGGCTCTATGCAGGTATGCATCCTGGCGCGCCAAGCTATCAATGGTTCCGTGACGGCGTCGCAATCACGGGCGCGACGGGATCATCACACCTCATTCTCACCGATGACCAAGACGCTGACCTCACCGTTCGAGAAACATTCGGCGGAGTAGCACTAGAGAGCGCAACAGTGTCTATCCCAGCTGGATCGCCCTTCATCCCGTCTGATCTGACGTCCTATACGGACGACTTCGATGCAGCCGCGCCGGGCGCACTTGAACTTATTGGTGACAAGATTAGCGCTTGGGAAAACCAAGGTGCCGGATCGAACAGATTTGACATGTCAAACGACTCGTTGCGTCCAAGTGTTTTGGCCGGAGAGCTGAATGGTCTGGATGTCGTGCGCTTTGAGCAGAACGCTTACTTACTGAGCACCAACTCTCCGGCTTTTGGTGATGACGGCACGCTAATGATTGTGTTTCGCGCCAACGCTGTCACCAGCGCGTTCCAAAGCCTGTTTGCAAGTACCGGCGGCACACATACGTTCCAGATCGACAGCGGCGACACAACCGGTGGCGCATTCTTTGGCCGGATCAACAGCACCGCCCATACGACACTAACCAACCCGAATTCGACGCAAAATGACTGGGTAATCTTCGTGTACCGCTTCGACAGTTCAACGGGCTTCGCAAGCCTTTGGGTGGACGGCACGAAGGTCGATGAAGCATCCGACTACTCAAGTTACGGCACCCCAACCCGGCTGGTCATGGGGACCAGTCGCAACCTTGGCGCCCCACTACAGCACGACGCGGCACAGATTTGGCGGTTCGATGCGGCGCTGTCTGATGCCGAGCTGATGCAGATGTTCACCTATGCTCAGACTCGTTGGGGGATTTCCTGATGGCACAGATCAGAATTCAGGGACCCGCGATAGGATCAGACCTTGGCACCGTTTCCGTTACGACGGGGAATGACACCGCCAGCGTCAGCATTCCCGCCTTTGCTGCGGCACCCGTCATGCGGTTGCCGCTGATTGCAGGCCCACAGGCAGAGGGTGACATCGCAGCGCTGGATACATCACGATTGAGCAATGTGACCTCGATCCAGTGGCGCGTGCGCGGCGGTGCGGACCTAGGGGTGGCGACCACGCAAGACCTAACCGGCCTTGGTGGAGACTTTGTTGAGGCTGTCACGGTGAGCGACGAAGGCACGCTCACATCCCCGCCAGTGCTGGTTCACACGCTCATGATGATGAACGGCATGCCGATGGTTGGCCACAACCGTGATGATGCTGCCGTGGTCGCTTTAGCGTCACATGACAAGATGAACCGCGTCGCCACACAAAATGGCAACTGGTCCGACCCTGCGACATGGACCGCTGGGGCCATCCCCAGAAACGACGATAGTGTGTTGATCCCGAATGGCGTTGTCGTGACCTACGATGTTGACGCGCCGGAGACCCTGATCAGACGTTTGCGTGTCGATGGCACGTTCCGGCTGGCGACAGATCGCAATACGCACCTGTATGTCCGTGACGTCATTGGCGACCGCATGTCCAGGATTGCATTTGGGAACAGCCTGACCGATCGCATCAACCACAACAACCAAGCCACAATCACAATCGAGGGTCAGTCGTCCCTTGACCTAACCGAAGACCCACGGCTGTTCGGTCGGGGCATCGTTACGCTTGGCCGGTTTGATACGTTTGGGGCAGAAAAACTGAACCACAGCCTTGCCGCCTTCGGTCAGGCTGCGGGCGACACGAGTATCGTTCTGGAAAAATTCCCGACAGGTTGGGGTATCGGCGATCAGATCATTATTGGTGGAACAGCAATCAAGCGAAACACGACGGTTGGCGAAGGTATTCCGGATGTGGCTGAAGACGAAATAGTCACGATCACGGCTATATCCGGCCAAACAGTCAACTTCACACCCGCCCTTGTAAACGACCACAACAACCAAAACACACGTGCGCCGGAAAATACCACTGTACGTCCGATGGTTCAGCTCAGGGCGCAAAGCCGCAACCTGATCGTGCAGTCCCAGACCCTGGCCCCGTCCAGCCAGCGTGGCCACATCATGGTCATGCATATGCACTCACGCCAAGACGTGTGGGATATCGGTTTAATCGGCCTTGGCCGGACGGAAAAAGACAAGCGTATCGGGGCCATTGATACAGACGGCACGTTCAAGACCTATGAACTCAATGGGACAAGTGGAGATTGGGAGATCGTCAATGTTGCGTTGACGCAGGACGCTAACCTGCGCGGTCGATACTCTTATCATTCGCACATGGTTGGGTATGGCCACGCCGAAGCCGGACGCCCAGTTCCCCAACTGGTCAACGTGACGGTTGAAGGCACACCAGGGTGGGCTGTTGCACACCACGATTGTGAGATGGATATACGTAGCTCATCCGCATTCCGGTTCTATGGGTGCGGCTTCATCGGCGAACAAGGCGGTGAGCTGGGCGTTTGGGACGATCTGTCTGCTATGCAGGCCACAGCGCTAAATAGGACCCAAAGCACTCTCGATAACGCGCCCAAAGGGCACCAATCTGCATGGTTTGGATTAGGGGGCGACTATTTCAACGATGGCTATGGCTTTGGGTATCGCGGAAGATCTCTCAAGACGACACGCTGCATTGCGACATCTTGCTCTTGGGGACATGTCTTCTGGCACAGGTTCTTAAGCGACGGAAGCGATCAGAGCCTCTTTGATGTGACAGACCCGCCGCGTTCGCGAATAGATCTGCAAGAGTTGGGCTTGTTCAATAATAGCAATGCGCAAGAGCCGGAAAATTGGCCGGTGTCATCCTTCCCAATCATTCACTTTGCCGATTGCGGCGCGACGGCGTGCTTGAGTGGTACCTTTGTTAGTAAGGGCGATCCTCGCCAGCAACACGATTACAACGTCATCTGGAAGGGCTTTAAGGCCTGGGGCAGTTTGGATCGTGGTGTGATGATTGAATATGTCGCCACCTATATTCTTGTAGATATTGAGGTTGTTGATGGTCCTTACGGTGGCAACGGAATTGATCTTGGCAATAACAATTATCAAATTGCTTTGGTTCGGCCCCGAACGGAGGGCTGTCAGTTCAACGGCATCCGCGTGTCTGGAAGCACTCTGTATCCTGACAACTCCGCAAACCCTGATGACTGGGACGCGGCAACAAACCCCCGTTTCTTCGTGATCGGTCACGACTCCGTAAATGACGGTCAGGACGTGAGATACACAAATCAAGGAGCCAAACCATTCGAGCAGATCGCCTACATCAATGACGACTTTGACGCGACCTACATCGATTACGATCTGAACCCGACAGAAACATGGCCCGATGTCATCGGCACATGGAACGGCACTCTGGCCGATAGCAGCATCACGAGTGGCCCTGACAATACCAACCTTAAGGGCGGCAACCATCCCGTCGGCTTACCCATTGCGCCGAAGACCTACGGCGACAGCCTGTTCCCGCAAGGGGCCTCTCCGATCCGGGTAAGATCATTCATCAATGAATACGGTTACTACCAATTCGGCGGCAGCGATGTCCTTGTTCAACGCGACATTATCTCGGACGTTCTGACGGGACGCCCGGCAAAGTTCACGGCCTTCTGGCAAGCCGACAACCCCATCGACTTTGGAACGGACAATGGTCCTGTTGTTATGGGCGCGGCGGTCAGTGCGAATGACATTCTGCTGACGGTTGCCCCTGGTGGGTCTGTGACGTTCGACGCTCTTGCTGGGGTCACCGGGGGCACGGGCACATTTGAGATTGATCCAGCTGACTTCACTGCGCCGGATTACGGTAAGTTCGATATTAACTACAGCACGGGGCAGGTGACCTTTACCGCGCGTCCAGGTGTCGAGGGCCAATCAGACTTTGGATACCTGTTCATCCGGTCTGTACGAGAGACTGGGGCGACAGCCACGGAAACGCGAACCTATGGTACACGCCAGATCCGCGTCCTTATCACGTTTGACGCGACACTAGCGGCGCCGGTTCATGGGTCGGACTTCACGTTCCAACCGAGCAGTGGGGCAACCACCTTTGCCGTCAACCTATTGCAGCCTCCGCAGTCAGGCGGGCGGCGTATTTTGGTAACGCAGTATTCGACCGATGGTGGCACCACGTGGCGCAGGCTTTGCAATGGTTGGCCGCGCACAACTGTTCCGGTGTCGGTTAAAAGTGATGGCACCACACTTGAGGCAGGTCTCCAAAACGTGCGCCTGCGCTATCTGACAGATCACGAATATGGCTATTCGCCTACAACTGCTGACATTCCCGCCGTCGTGGGCCAGCCTGTGACGCTGATCTTCGGGCAAAGCAATGCTGGGTTTCTTGCAAATAACGACAGTATGCAAAACCAGATCGCTGGGTTGGGTGGTGACACCATCGAACTCGTGTCTGCTGTTGGGGGTGCTGGTGCAACGGGCATCGACGCTCCGTGGAACATTGTGGATGGGAACACCCAAGCAGGTGCGGCCTATGCGGACCTCTTGGTTGACGTAAACACCTACCTTACGGCCAACCCCCATGCGTTCATCGCCACTGGCGCGTGGATACATGGCGAGACCGATGCCCCGCTGGCCACGACGCGGGGCAACTATGAGCAGAACGTAACTGCCATTTTTGACGGTATTCGTGCGCAAGTTGGGGAGGATTTCCCGATTACAGTAACGGGTATCTCGGATCTTCAGGGGTCTTGGACGGATTTTGCAACAGATCAAATGACAGGGTTCATGTTAGACCTAGCCGCTAACGTAACGAATGTCTCATTTATGGATACCGAGGCAATCATCACCGCCAACGGCTTCGTAAAAGAAGATGTTTTGACAGATAATTTCCACTGGAACGGCATGTTCCTTGATCTCATGGCTGAGGGCATCATGGCCGAACCTGCAATCAGGGCGCGTTACGGCATCGTGTAAGAGAGAAAATTGAACCCTCTGCGGTGGCTGGTGCAACAGATCGCAACCCCGCAAACCAAACCAACGGCCAGTGCCAGACGCTTAAAGGCCCACGACAAAGTCCAGTGTATCCTGCGCCACCTTCGCTGGATCAAAGTGTGAACGCAGCAGAGTATTTGCGGCGCGCGCCAAGGTTTGTGTCCTACCCGGATCAGCGCAAAGTTCGCCCAAAGCGACACTCATCGCAACCGGATCATCGGGGGGAACAAGAAGGGCGGTATCACCGTCGTTGAGAACTTCACCAGGCCCGCCGACATTTGTACTGACAATCGCTTGGCCCGCACCCATTGCTTCAAGCAATGTATAGTTGAGGTTTTCATACCGTGACGCGATCAAAGCAATCGCATGTGTCTGTCTCAGCGTCGCAATGGTATCGCGATCACAGCCCCCTTTGTAATCGATCCGCTTGCGCACGGCGTCGGGCAGATCGGCAAGTGCCGTTTCAATAGACTGCATAGATCCGTCAGATTGGCGCAGGCCACGGTCGGGTCCGACAAACGTCAGGTGGGCCTCGTGGTTTGTCTTGGCCAATTCGGCAAAGGCACGCAGAACGACGCCACCGCCTTTATGATTATCAAAGCGCCCGACAAAAAGAATGCGCGGCGCTGTTTCGTCAGAAACCGTGACAAGGTTTTCGTACGACTCAAACGTGTTGGGCAAAACGATACGGGGCACGCTGCCAACTGCGGCGGCTTGCTCAACCGCGTCCAATACATTTTGCGAGGGCGACACCAACCCGGCAGCGGCCTCAAAAGCGCGTTTTTCGCGGGCCTCGCGCTGCTGGTCCAGCTCATTGGATGGCTTGGCTTCAATGAGTTTCTGTACGGCAAACGGGCCATGAAGGGCGACGATCACCGGGATCGAGAGATGCTTTTGGGTGTATTGCGACCAACCGTGGGTCTCTTCCATCATTAAGGCATCGATCCCATATTCCGTAACCGCATGTTTTGCTGCCTTGCCGATGGCACCCCCCAAATTACGATAGGGCACGTCCCGGTCACCCAGCTTTGCACGTATGCGATCTAGCATGCTCCAAGGAAGGGAGGGGACGTCAACAACGGGAATACCGTCCGGAGTTGGCCCATCGATGTTGTTCGTCAAAATGACGGGTCGGGCCCCAATGGCCTTCAGGCCCATGGCAAGGTGAAAGACAGAGGTTGCAATCCCGTTGGGTGTGTTCTGCCCCGGCCAGCCCGGTGTGAGTAACCCCAGTCGCGGGTGCCTTGTCATTTCAGCCTCTTCCAACATCGCAGAACTCCATACCGCGTCTCGTCCTCCAACAGAGTGGGGAGACGCACCCAAATCCTAAAGGTTGATGATCCGTCCCTGCACTGTCGTTCGCTGCTGTAAGGGAACGCACTCAGCGAGATCAGGCCAGCTTGAGCTTGCGCAGGACTTTCTCGCCCGTCCCATGCAACACTGGCGGGGTATACTTGCGCATGATCCGCAAGCGATCCTGCCCCTTCGTGTGCTGGTCCCCCGTCCCGGGCCGAACGCGAAACAGGGTCGAATGCGCCACTTTGCTGTCGTCCCAGGTTGCAGTGTAATAATACAGCGCGATTGAAATGCGCGGCTGGCCATCAGGATGGTTGATGGGTTCGGGGTTGCCATGCATGCTCGTGGATGACGTGCTGAAACAACACATCCGGTTCATGATCGGTGGGTAGCTTGCGACTTTCTTACCCATGTCATCGGTCCATATTTCAAACGAACCGCCATACTCTTCTTTCCAGTCCGGGTTGAGATAGATCAGCACGTTCAGACGCCGTTCCAAGTTCATCTGCTTGTGATGATTGAAGTCAGCGTGGATCCCCAAATAACCCCCATTGTTGGTGCGGTGGATGCCGCCCCCTTTGAAATAGGGATCAGCGATAAGCCCATCTATCCCCGTCATCTCTTCTAGGAAGCGGATGAAGGATTGAGAGTTCAGAGCGTTGAAAGCGAGCCGCGAATAGGCTGGCAAAATATCGGGGTTGTAAGACGCTTTCAGGTGCTCTTGAGCACTGGAATGCTCTGGCGGTTTTGCATCGATCGCCTGAGCCTCTTGAAGCAATTTTTCGGTGACGGACATCGGCAAGAAGTTGTCGACCCCGATATAGTGATACGGCTCGCCCGATTGGTATTGGGCCGCGTAACGCTTGCCCACTTCGGCCGCCTGATCGGGCGGAAGGTAAAGTGTTTCGGGGTCAATGGCATAGACCACCTCGGTGTCGTCGGTTCTCGGCTGAGCAATTGAGGCTGTGTTCATCAGGTGGCCGTCCATTCAAAAGAATAAATTTATGATTTCTCAATGACCTTAGCCAAACGGCATAACCAAAAAAAGGGACAATTTTAGCGCTTTGCCTGTGATCTCAGCGCCAAACGTGACAATCGCGAAGCATTCGCTGCATTGTTGCCCGAAATCTCCAAATCGGTGCGCAACCGCGAGACACACTGTCCAACGGGCCTCTTAAGCCGAACCTGTGGACGCCCCTTCGAAGTCATAGCCAAAATAGGAAATATCGCGCGCATAGGCCTTTGCGACCACATCAATCATCTGAGGGGTGTAGATTTCACGGTAATCAGATTTGCGCAGCGCGCTTGCGTTTCGGTGTTCCAGCGCGACATCCTTGCCAAGACGCTTGGCTATCAGATCAAAGTCCTCGTTCAACCGCTCAAACCGACCAACGAAATCGACACCAATGCCGCGTCCTGGAAGGCGCAAGAACAGGTGCTGTTCTTTTAGATGGATGAACGCGTTCAAATCACCGCGCGGCATAAATTCCATCACGAATGCTTCAAAACTGGAGTAGTTGAGAATGGACCCTGCGGCCTGTTGGCGATCGAAAACGCTGCGCTTGTCGTCTTGCAGATAGTAATAGGCCGAAACGAGGCGATCCCACGGGTTACGCACGAATGTGAACTTGTAAGCCCCATCAAACACAGCCTTTGGCAACGCGGTCCTATAATCGAGCAAGGTCATGTGGTCCCCCGTCCGAGACCCGTACAAAAGGTGGCCGACAGACGTACCCGCGACTTTGGGAACATGGACAAAAACGCTCTTTGTCTCTTTCAAGGGCACGAACGACACGTGGACGGTATCTGATGGCGGGGTCGTCAGCCAGCCTTCGAACTCCGCTGCGCGCGTGGGCCGAACACGTTTATACAGCTGTTGCGCCGATCCATGAGGCAAATAGCTGCGCAACGTCTGAAATGCAGAAAAACCCATGCCAAGCGCCTTTAGAAACCAACTTAAAAACCGACCAAGTCGGCCAACTTTGATCTTCTCTAAGTCAAACCATTCGGTATTTGCAACTGCATCAAACACATTGGATCCCACCCAAAGGTGCGCTTGAGCGAGGTTCCGTTCTTTAATGATCTGGTGCAAAGGTTTGTGCGGCGGGCGGTGGACCTCAGCCTTGAGGAGTAACGATGGCGCTTCCAGGCCAGTTTCTCTCTTGAATAGATCGCGTTTCGCATGATGCGGCCCGTCGAAACAGGACCGCCAGATGGCATGGCCTTGTTCATGATATCCAATTATAGAGAGCCTCTGGAACAACGGTTATAAATGCAGTGTGATTGGGTAAATGAATAAGACTCTCGAACAGTTGGTTGGTGTCGTCATTATCGGGCGCAACGAAGGCGCGCGCCTTGTGCGATGCCTCGCGTCAGTGACCGGGTTCGCGGGTCGCGTGGTCTATGTAGACAGCGGATCAACGGATGATTCCGTGGCAGAGGCCACCGCCGCCGGGGCAACTGTTGTCGCCCTCGATATGTCGCGCCCCTTTACGGCTGCGCGAGCCCGCAACGCCGGTCTTGCCGCATTGGGCCTGCACGAGGGGCAAGACGCACCTTTGGATGGGGTGCCGGAGTACATCCAGTTCATCGATGGCGATTGTGAAATGCAGCCTAATTGGCTTGAACAGGGTCTAAATTTCCTTATTTCTCGTCCGGATGTCGCCGTGGTCTCCGGCCGCCTGCGCGAGCGACATCCCGAAGCATCAATCTACAATGCGCTGTGCGATGAAGAATGGAACGCCCCCGTTGGAGAAACCCACTATTGCGGCGGCATCGCCATGATGCGGACACGCGCGTTATTGCAAACAGGCCTATTTGATGCGCGCATGATCGCGGGGGAAGAGCCTGAATTATGTTTGCGGTTGCAGAATGACGGTTGGACGATTTGGCGCTTGTCCGACGAGATGGCTCTCCATGATGCCGCAATGATGCGGTTCGGCCAATTCTGGGCACGGATGCGCCGTGGTGGATTTGCCTACGCACTATGGACGGACATGCACGGGCGTGGACGCAACGGGCTGGGCGCGCGCCTGATGGTGCGATCCTTGTTCTGGGGTGCAATGGTGCCGATTGTGGTCCTGCTTGCGGCGATTTTTGTTAGCCCCTGGGCCTTAGCGCTTTTGCTGGTCTATCTGGTGCAAATTGCCGTGTTCGTGCGCCGCGGCCAAAGCCCGAACTCGGCGATGCTGTTGGTGGTCGGCAAGTTTGCGGAGGCCAAAGGCGTGTTGGATTTCTACCTGAGCAAGTGGCGCGGGCGGCCTGTAGGCCTGATTGAGCACAAATAGCTGTTCACGTTTCGTCGGGCCTTGATGTATCGGGCAATGTGGCGTCCAGACTGGTGCTTATCAGCTTGGACAGCCAAGCTGCTTCGGTAGGAGAGTTGAAATCAGCGACCACTTTACTGCGTCCGGCCTCACCCATTCGGGCACAGAGTGCAGGGTCGTTTAAAAGGTCATCTATCCGCTGGGTCAGCGTCCCCAGATCGCCCGGCGGGCAGATAAAGCCTGACACCTGATCTGCCACCAATTCGCTGATCCCACCGACTTGGGTGGTGACGACGGGCAACCGTGCCGCCATCGCCTCCATCAACACCACCGGAACGCCTTCG
The DNA here is from genome assembly GCA_964590545.1 of uncultured Rhodobacterales bacterium. GTDB lineage: Bacteria > Pseudomonadota > Alphaproteobacteria > Rhodobacterales > Rhodobacteraceae > Aliishimia. The sequence continues at coordinate 29,975 of CAZPXE010000001.1, forward strand.
GCAAAGCTGGGCAAGACCAGCATATCAGTTTCGGACAGGATCCTAGCGACCTCATCCTGAGACTGGTACCCGACGAACTGCACCGTTTTTCCCAGTGTTCGAGCCTTATCTTCAAGATCGGCGCGGGCAGGGCCGTCGCCCACAACAACCAGTTCAAGGTCGGGGTGAGCGTCTTTCAAACGGGTGACTGCTTCGAGCAGTAAGGGCACGCCTTTGACCCCATCCAGCCGCCCCACGAACAATAGGCGTTTGCCATAGCTGCGCGCGCTCGACTGGTCGTATTTGGACGGGTCGATCCCGCAATGAACAATCTTGAGTCTGTCCCAGTGTTGGGGGTCCGAAAACAGCATCCCCTGAGAGCGGCAAAAATGGCTGATACAGGCCACAAAGGATGCGCGGGCGATCTTTTCGTCAATCCGCCAGTGCATCGGTTCAAAGAAGATCCCTGGCCCGTGCATCGTGACACTGTAGGGGATGCCGCTGATCTGTGCGGTCAACATGGCGACAGTGCAACTGCTGTCCGCAAAGTGATTGTGCAGATGCCGCACGCCAGATGCACGCAAATGCTGCGCGAGGACGCCAGCTTCGAGGAAATAGAAAAGCTGCCAGATCCCGGCTTTGATCCCTGCCGGCTTCGTGCGCCATGCCAAAGCCAATGCCGCAGCCCAGCCCTTGGGGTTCTTGGCCAGCGCGGAGGCATGCGCGCGGATCAGGGTCAAAGGGTTCTTGCTGGCGTTCATCACCTGAAACGTCGCGGCGAATTCGGCCTGTTGTTCAGGTCCTACGTGATGCGCGGCATCTGTCGCGCGGATCGTATTGGTGATCACATCCTGTCCGTGGGCGCGCAAAGCAGCGACCTCGCGCTGGATGAAGGTATCAGTCGCGCGGGGGTATTGTCCTGTTAGATAGGCGATGGGTCCGGTCATTGCATGTCCTGTTCGGCCTGTTTTGCGCGGGCGATCTGTTGGGCGAAAGGCTCATACGTTGCTGGATCAAGCAAGCGCTCAGCCTGTGTGGTGTCGTAGACGAGGGGCCGGAAACGCGCCCGCCAGGACGCTCTGCGACCCGTCAATGAGCCAACAAGATGCACCAGCGCGGATGGTACCGGGACGACCTTTAGGCCAATAGCCGTCAGCCATTCCTTGCATGTGGGTTGTGCTGGTTCGATCAGATTGGTGACTTTCGCCTCGCCCGTGTTCGTGTCTGCGTGGGTTGCGGCCCGAAGGATCGCTTGTGCTGCACGATCCACATGGATGGCGGGCATCAAGGTCTTGGGGCCAGGGCAGAACACGCGCCCGGCCTTCACAAAGCCTAGTTGCGCAGACCAGAGTCTGTTCGGGCCAAATATCGCGCCCGGGCGGATAATGTGGAGGGACCCGTCATAGCCAGCGACCCTGTGCTCTTGCGCGGCTTTGGCCGCAGCGTAAGCGTCGCGCGCGTGGCTGTCGCTCACTAAGGAGGCGGTCTCATCGAGTGTCGCGTGATCAGTCAAGTTTGCCACATCATAGACCGACAGAGAACTGATCAGGATCAGGCGGGGCAGGGTTTCCATTTGGGACATGCCCGCCACCAGATGTTCGGTGGCCGCAAGAGTATCGCGCGCATGGGCCTTGGTGGTGCCTGAAAAACTGGCTGCGGCGTGGATGATAACCTCGACCCCGACGAGGGCCGCCTTAAGGCGTTCGGGCGCATCCGGCGCGCCAAGATCGACTTGGACGGGATGAAAATCGCTGTCCTTTGGAGCCGTGTTCGACCCTGTATTGCGGGAAAGGGCCACGACCGAGAGGCCTTGCGCCTTCGCCGCATGCACAAGGGCGCGTCCTAGAAAACCCGAAGCTCCCGTGATCATGATCCGCGTCATGACAATGTCTCCGCCCAGGGCATCGGCGCGATTGCAGCAAAATCAGTGGTCATGACCTGCGCACCTGTCGTTTTGCCCGCGTTCTGTATTGCCAGTGTGACTTCGGTCAGGTGTAGAGCGAAATCTGCGGGCATCCGGCTCGGGCGGTTTTGCGCGATTGCGTCTAGGACCTCGGCCGGACCGAGGGCGAAATTCATCGAAGCGGCCCCGGTGCGTTTGACCTTGGGGTGGGTCGGTTGGCGCAGCTTTAGCCGCTTGGTCAAAGGCCATTCAACCAAACGCCTGCGGACGGCCTTTCGGATACGTTTGCGAACTGGGGCGCTGTTGTCCCAGCATTCGTGGATTTCCAGCGTGCCATCGGTCCCAAAAACGCGAATGGCATGGTCATGTTTCGCGATGATCGAACACGTAAGCCGCGCCACGACATTGTTGTCAAAGTAAAGCACACCAACAGAGAAGTCAGGCGCGCCAGAGGCCCCGTTCAATTTGGTCGTGTCCAATTCAGCGGAGCCGGCAACAACCTGGCGGATCGGCCCGAAGCACATCATCAACCATGTCAGGTAGTACCCTGCATGTTCCAATGTACAGCCGACTTCGAATTCATCCTTGGCCGGCCAGGGCGCACCTGAGGCACTGATCCAGCCTTCATATGGCGCCTGACTGATATAGCCGTCATCCAGTTCAGCATAGACCAGGTTCGGGGTCCCGATCTGATTATCCCGCAAGGCCGCCCACAGGGTCTGCGAGGTTTCGCTAAGGTAGCTACAGGGGGCGGAGGACAACAGGACATCTTTTGCCAGCGCGAGATCATATAAGCTGCGCGCGTCCTCAAGCGACATGGCCAGGGGCTTTTCGCTGTAGACGTGATGACCCGCCTCAAGACAGGCGCGCGAAACATCATAATGCGCGGACGGATTGGTCAGATTCAGGATCAGGTCCTGATCGGTGCAGTGTCCCAACAGGTCTTCAAGCCCGGATGCTGCTGGCACGTCCCAGTGATCGCTAAACGCTTTAAGGCGGTCAGGATCGATGTCCCAGACCGTTTTGACGGTAATATCGGGAAATACCTCAAGGGAGGTCATGTAGAGGTCGGCGACAAAGCCGGTTCCGATGATCGCAACATACTTCAATGATCTAACGGCCCCGTACCCAGTCCTTGGTTGGACTCTTCGATTTTACTGCGAGAGCGACAGCGGCGTAAACAGCAAAAGCAAAAGGCGTTCCCAGTGCCAGTTTTATCATCTCGGGTTTGCTTGGCGTTTGTGCTGCGTCGTTGACCATCAGATCTGGATATAACACACGGACTTCGGTGACCCCTGCGTCCTGTCGCCTACGGACTTTCACGAGCCCCGCAAAGCCTTCGATCATCGGCCAATGAAACCGCGCGGGGACTTCGATGCGTTCGGACGGCGCAAAGGAGAGCCGTACAAAGGTATCGTCCGAGATGATGTCCGGAAAAGCATCCCAACGGGCGCGCCCGGCAGCGTTCATGGCAAACAGCCCGGCCCCGACGGCGCCGCCTTGGAAGAATGGCAGGCTCTGCCAGAGCCGTGCATAGGCTCGTGTCACCCAACTGCGTGCGGGGGCAATGGTCAGCCGTCCTGTGGCATAGCGGGGCTCATCGGTTTGAAGAGCGGTGATAAGCTGTCCCACCAGATCGGGATCGCAGATCACATCCGCGTCCAGATAGATCCGGATGCCCGGCCCCAGGCCTGCTTCGGCACTGTTCAGAGCTGTGGTTTTACCGGGCGTCTTCAAATCCAGAACCTGCAGGTCTGCATCTCGCGCCGCAAAGGCTTCGGTGTGGGCGTGTACAACCTCAACGGTGGCGTCCGTGCAGGCGTTCGCTGCGACGACAATGCGCATCGCACCCGCAGACCCGTCCTGTAAGAGCAGGGCGCGTAGGCACTCATCGATATAGTCAGCCTCATTATGGGCTGGGATGATGATCGTACAACTAGGCTGCATCTGAATGTCGGGCGTTTTGGGATTTATTTTTGCTTAACACACCCGAAGTGACCCGTCCAAAGCAATTATGGAAACAGTAAATCCCGATTCCCGCAGAGGGGCTAAGCCCAATGTATGTTGACGTAAGGTTAAATAACTGCTTGAAGGATAAATATTATTTTTATCTCTTTGATTACTTTTATTCACATACCGCCGTCTGTTTAAGTCGCGTGAGACGTTTAGTTTGAGGCCTTTATGGTTCGCAGCACATCCCCAGTCATTGGCTCTGACCTTCCGCAAGATGCAGGGATCAGCATTATCGTTCCTACGTATCAAGAAGTGGACAATATTCCACATTTGCTAAAGCGGCTGGACGCGGTTCGGGCTGAGTATGACGGCCCGTTCGAAGTCATTTTTATGGATGATGACAGTCAGGATGGCAGTGTTGAGGCGGTCGCCGCAACCGGACACGATTGGGCCCGGATGATTGTGCGGACCGAAAACCGCGGGCTCAGCCCAGCTGTGATCGAAGGATTTGAAAACGCGAAGTATCCGATCTTGGCTTGTATGGATTGCGATCTGTCGCATCCGCCAGAAGTCTTGGCACAGATGGTGCTGGGGCTGAGAGCCGGTCAGCAGATTGTGATAGGGTCACGCTACGTGCCCGGTGGATCAACCGATGACGACTGGGGGATCGGGCGTTGGATGAATTCCCTGGTCGCGACGCTTCTGGCGCGACCTTTGACGAAAGCGCGCGACCCGATGTCTGGCTTCTTCGTTTTACGCAAAGCAGACTTTGAAGCCGCCGATGAGCTGAACCCGATCGGCTACAAAATCGCGCTTGAACTGATCGTGAAGTGCGGGCTGGAGAATGTCGGTGAGGTCCCGATCCACTTCACGGACCGGGTGCACGGTGATTCAAAGCTGACGTTCAAAGAACAGCTGAAATATATCAAACATTTGCGCCGGCTTTATATCCATCGGTTTTCCAACACGATGTATCTGGCACAGTTTCTGGTCGTTGGCATGTCGGGCGTCGTTGTGAATCTGGTGGTTCTTAGTCTGTTGAGCTTGATGGGTCTGGCCGACTGGATTTGCCTTGCGGGGGGGATCGCCGTCAGCATCGTGACGAACTTCTTACTGAACCGGCGCTACACGTTCTCATATGCGCGCGATGGGGCGATCTTGCGGCAATTCGTAAGTTTCGTGGGCGCCTGCGCCGTCGGCATGGTGGTCAACTACGTTGTGGCGTTGTCGCTGCGGGGCCATTTCGGCGATGAGGGCACCTTCTCGCTGCAATTGGCCGCCCTTGGTGGTATTGCGGCGGGCATGTTGTTTAACTTCCTTGGCAGCCGTTACATCGTGTTCCGAAAGCGGTTCGTGAAAAAGGCATGACGGTCTTACGCAGCCATGCGGTTTGGATATGGCCGATCGTTTTGGCCGTTTTGGTTCTGTTGACCCAAAGTGGCGCGTTGGTACATGAGGTCCTCAATTGGGACGAGTCGACCTTCATGTTGCTCGGGTCTGACCTGCGGGACGGGACCCTTCCCTACATTGAGCGGTTCGACAACAAACCGCCGATGATTTTCTTCATTTATGCCGGTTGGATGTCTGTGTTCGGCGAGACAGTCCTATCAGCCCGTCTATTGGGCGATTTCTCTATGTGGCTCATTGCGGTGACCGTCTTTTTGATTGCGCGTCGCCACGTGGATAGCCTTGCGGCAGCGGCAAGCGCCGCGCTTTATGTGTCTATTCATGCTGTAGAGCCAGGGTTTCACACAGCGGCCGGTTTTCCAGCCATGGCGATGGTTATGGCAGCCCTGTACCTGCTGCTGGTTTATCCCCACAAGCATCTTGCGGTGCTGTGTGCAGGGGTTTTGATCGGCATTGCGGTGCTGACCCGAACCAATCTGGCATATCTCGCGCTGGCCAGTGGTCTATGGATCGCAGTGTTGGGTCTGATCTGGCCCGGCCGGTTTGGGTTCGTACGGATGTCGCCCTTTGCTTATGGGGCAGGTGGCCTGATCCCACTGGGGATCATTGTAGGCATCTTCGGTTATGGCGGTGCGCTGTATGAGTTGTGGCTGGCAAGCGTCGAGGTCGCCTTCAGCTATTCAAAGGAATGGGAATCTGGCGCCATCCAGGCCGGCATCGGACATGTGTATCAATGGATGCATTCGATGTCCGAAACGCCGCTGCTGCACGGACCCTTTCTGATGGCCACACTGCTCGGAGTTGGAGCGACGCTGTGGCCTTGGGCGCAGGCTCGGGAAAGGGCACCAGATACAGGACCCGGGCTGAATCGCATGGATTGGGCTCTGATTTGGGTGTTCCTGATCTCTATTCAGTGGTCCATCCTTCAAAGCGGATCGCTATATAAACACTATTGGCAACAATTCTTTCCGCTGACATGTCTGTTTGTAGCGGTCCTGATCGGTCGTCTGAACGGTCATACGATCTGGCGCGGTCTGGCGTTGGCGCTGGTCGCGGTGCCCGTTTTGGCCGGATTGGGACGGATGGGCCCTTCTAGCCTGCAGGTTCTGACCAAACCGGGCTATGCGACGGATCAATACGACATTCTGGCCGCGTCCCTTATCCTTGAAGACATGATGGAGCCGGATGACAGGGTCTGGGCTTTGACCAATCACGTGATCCTACACTATCTTGACCTGCCGACCGTGTCGCGGGTCACGGCCCACCCAAGCAACATCACCAGAACGTCAATCACCACACCACTGGAAGAGGCTGGGTATATCCAACCCAATGAGCTGGAGCGGGTCATGGACAGCCTGCCAGAGTTCATCGTGTCCAATACGGACGGGAACCTTTACTATTTTCGGGATCGTGCGCTTATCCCAGCCTACCTTGCAGCCCACTATGACCTCGTTCACACGACGCCCGTCATTTCCCTTTATCGACTGAAGGAAGATCAGTCGTGACCCTGATGTGGATCATGCAGGTGCGTGACGCCCCCATTTGTCAGGTGTAACTCTTGGGGGAGGAATGGCCGAAGGGCCCCTGCCCACAAGATCAGTTCCAACCCCTAGCCTGGCCAATGCAGGTATGTTAAGCCGCCGGCATCTTTTCGTATCAGTACCCCCCAAAGAGGGTAGGAGATCTTGACCCGTGGAACAGGCTTTGCAAATTCCTCTAGGGCACACCAAGCATCGCGCTGATCTTTTCAATTCTGATCCCAACAGCACAACTGATCTGACCGGTTCCGCCGTGTTCAGATATTGACCCAAACCATATGAACCGTTCCCCATTTTACAGTAAGGCGCAGTTGACGTGACACAAATCCCTCAAGATCCAATCATCATTTATGGCTCTGTACGGGCCGGAACCACGATGTTCCGACTGATGCTCGGCGCGCATCCAGATCTCGTGGAGATTGGTGAAAATCAATTCATGGTGGACGGCCTCATCGACCCAAACGCAGCGGATTTTGCCTATAACGCCCATTGGCTGGGCCACGAGCGGGTCTTTCGCATGCGAAACCTGACGTGCCCGGATGGTTTGGACGGTCTTGATCTGCTCAATGACATGATTGATCAAATGCGCGACGGCCGGACAGGACCGCCCGTCATAACCTTCCACGCCGATATCGACGTACTGGACCGCTTGTTCCCGACGGCGCGATACATCCACATCTATCGCGACCCTCGCGACGTGGCCAATTCTGCAACCCGGTTTGGCTGGTCTGGCAACGTCTATTACGGTGCCGATTTCTGGCTGGCTGCTGAAGAAAGCTGGGCGCACAAAAAGCCAACGTTAGACCCGAGCCGCTACGCCGAGGTACGCTACGAAGATCTGGTCTTGGACGCACCCGCTGAATTGGAGCGACTTTGCAATTTTCTAGGCATCGCGTTCACCGAAGCCATGTTCGGATACGCCGACAAGAGCACCTATGACAAACCTGATCCAAAGCTGACCCAGCAGTGGAAGAGGAAACTAACCGCCAAACAGACAGCCCTTGTCGAACACCGATGCGGGCCGCTGATGGATCAGCTTGGCTATGAACGCGCTCACGCTGATCTGCGGCCCCTCGGAACATTGTCGAAATTGCACTTGGCCGTCGACAACAAGTTGCGCAAGGTTGCCGCAGCCATCCGATTTTATGGATTGCGCGATTATGGGCTGGAGAAGGTATACCGGTTGCCTGGCTTGCAGGCTCGTCGACAGGCGGTATTGCTAAGCATGCAAGAAACGATGAATAAATCTCTCAAGTAAGGCCTACCCTGAATTTACATAACATTCATTATCGGCTGCGCAGATTTCAGCGCGCACACGACCCTCAACTGCTACTCTTTTGGAAAAAATACGTGTCTAACAAAGGGGGTTAGCCCCTCAATCTCGGACTAAACGGCCATTTTCGTAAGCGCATTCCATCTTTTCGACCTGCCATGTTGGGCGCCTAAACGTGAGCGAAGACATACAACTTAGCCCATTTGAAGTTGCTTTTCGCAACCTGTGCAAAGACCTAGCCAAACCGGCACCAAAATCGAGACTCGCATAACCCCTTGAGCGACTAGAATGCGCCCTAAGGACTTACGGCAGGCCACGGGTTACCCTGGTGCCTTTCCGCCCTCCTAATGCCATTGAAAGGCTCAGTATGGGCTTTAGTGCTCGTCGATCTCTGCGAAAGTACAGACCACACCCCTACCAACGCACCCCCGCCAGAGAGCCCCCTACCCTGCCCTATTGACCTTCGCCTTCACCCGAACGGTCAAACGAGATCCCATTGGGGATCAAAGGAAAAGCGATACCAAGGGTCAGCCAACTACCAAACCCTTTGCCTTCAAGCTAAGATACTTAGAAGGTGCAAAATTTTTCATTATATATCAATGCTTTAGCCACATATGTTTCGCGTGCGAAACACTCTCTGCACCTAAAGCAATGCCTTGATTTTATTAACGAGCGCCTGCGTCACCCCTGCCCCGGTTAGACGCAAATCTCCTTGCGTGAAAGTCATTTGGATGTCTGAACCATCTGGCGTTGGGGCTTCGCTTTGTTTTCGTGTGCCCGCAGCCGCTTTGCCTTGCAAGGCTTTGGCCAATACTTGGGCCTCATCAGCAGCGTCATCCGAATGGGTCTTATGCAGGCGATCGCGTAAGCGAGGGGCAAACTGGGGGTCGGACGAAATCCGTGCCGCAAGCGCAAGGCCCGTCCGTTCTGTGACTGCGTTGGGATGCTTCAACGCGCTACCAAGATGTTCGATCAGCGGTAGAAAGCTTTTGATTTTGGACCGCTTCGCGCGGGACGCGGAGGAAAACAGCGCCTTCAACGCGGCAGCCTCGGTTTTGAAGACCCCGGCTTGGACCGCGCTGCGCACGACATGGGCACGTTCGAAATACGACAGGCCCACGCGGATTTCATTTTCCTCGACCATCGCAGTATAAGCCTGTGCTGCATCTGAGGGCTGGCGCACGAAGGCGAGCACCTTGGTGGTGTCCGATAAATCCCGAAGAGCCTGGACGCGGCGAAACCCAGAGATCAAACCATAGCTGTCCGGGCCGGTTTGCACGACCTCGATTGGGGTTTGCTGGCCCCGGGCACGCAAAGAGGACTTCAGAACGTCCATTTCACCGGCATCCAGCGCGACACGATCACGGGACAGGTAATCACAGGCCACAGAGTCCAGAGGAATGTTCTGGGCAAGACGCCCCTCCTCCCGCGCGGATGTAAGTTCGGCCGCCACCTTTTCCAAAGCTGCGACCGCACTGGCCTGCCCCGCCACATCAGCAATAGGTGCGCGGCGTGTCGGCATAATCCCGATTGGGTTATCGCTGGCCTTCATGGCGACACTGTCCGGTTGCGGACGAGCGGTTCCCGTTGTCGGTGCGGTCAGACGTTTGCGTTTGGCCATGACTAAACTCCTGTTTAGAGACTGGTTTTGCCCCTACCCGTTCCAATTTGGACAGCGAAGGCGTTAAATGAGATCGGCGATGCGCACGATTACTCGTCTTGGTCTTGTGCTTGCCGCATCCACGCGCCGATCAGTAGCTTTTTGAACGCCGCATATGTGGCATCAAATGTCTCGCGCCCTCTGGCATATGTTTCACGGTTAAAGTCGCGGTAATCGGCCTCGTAGATGCCATTGACGCTTTCACCCGCCTGCCCGATCAAGGCTGTAAAATCCTGACGGTGTGGCGACAGTGTGGTGCCCAGGTAGGCCTGCATCAATGCTGCCATCTCAGCCTGTTGACTGCTATCAAACCGGGTGACAACAGCCCGAACAGCGTCCCATTGAAAGGTCAACTCGTCCAACCCAAGGGCGCGCGCTGCGATATTCTCGCTCTCTTCTATGCTTGAGAATGTTGCATGTAACATGTCAAAAAACCGCCCCGTAGAGTCGAATTCCAAGAATGAAGCGCCTAAAGGAACCAGCAATATATCGGCAGCAGCCAGTCCGTTAATTGTCAAATAGCCAAGTGCTGGGGGTGTATCGAAAAAGATGACGTCGTAGTCGGCCAGAACGCCATCGGCCTCAAGACGATCCGTCAGGGCGTCCCAGAGACGCCAGCCCTTCGCTGTCATGCGCCAGACAGGGATTTGGAACTCCGCCCAATAGAGATCAAGCTGTGCGCCGATCAGATCAATGTTGGGCCAATGGGTCGTTTGGATCAAATCTTTGGCGCTAATACTCATTGTATCGGTGAGCGTTTCGTCCAAAGGCAAAGGTGGATCCCCCCGTGCGACACGCGCCCGGTTCTCTAATTGCAGGTGTTCGCCGTAATGCCGCGCAAGAAGGGGAAAAACCGTCGACCATTCGTTCTCAACCTTGCCGCCGAAGATGGATGTCATGGAACCTTGGCTATCTAAGTCGATTACGAGCACTTTGTAGCCATCCAGAGCCGCTGACATGGCCAAGTGCGCCGCAGTTGAGGTTTTACCCACCCCGCCCTTAAAATTGGCCACAGCGACCATTTTTGCAGGCAATCCTTTTGGACGGTAGGGGAGGTATTCTTTGGCCTTTGATCCCTCAGCCCCAAAATGGGCCCGTAAACGCAAGACTTCATCTAGAGAAAACCACTTGGCGCCGCTTGCGGTTTCGCTGCGGCCCTGCGGTAAGTCTGGATTTGCTTTCAAAACGCGGCGAAAGTGGGGTGTGGCGACAGGGATAAGATATTTGGTGATTTCCCATGTGGAAAACAGGCGTAAAGATTTTCGCCCTTCCTCATTCAGTCCCCGCTCTGAAAGATCTGCCATGCCATTGGCGCATGCTTGAGAAATGGTATGAAAATCGCTGGCTTGTGTTGGATCACCCAGCTCGTTGAGGGCTACATCCGGTGAGATGTTGAAATAGGGGGGTAGGGTCATAACCACTCAATATGCTGCGTTTTCGGGAATGTAGCACAAAACACCGCATATGGAAGCATTCAGATACTTTTCTATGCTTTTCTAAGGAAATTCAGGGGTGTTTTCAGGCGCAGCGTATGACGGTCGTGCGCTTTTTGAAAAATTATCCTGTTAAATTTATGTTATATTATTAGTTAAGGGTCCAGGGCCCTTTTCTATCGTGTTGATAATAAATGAATAAACCGGTGCAATTTAGAGCATACGACTCTGAAACCACGTTTTGGTGACTCTGATCCCCCGTTCAAGCGACTCCGATCCCCCGATGTCGCAGTGGACATGCCCTGTGGATAACTTCTATGGTGGTGTTACTGAAACCACGTTGGTTTGGATTCTCTAACAGCTCTGTTCAAAGAGCGTGAGAATGGATCGAGCAGGTCCGATGAACAAAGGAAACGCCGTGAGTCAAAACGGTCTGACAGCGCCCGTTGGGCTGATGCCTGAACGTCACCCTACGGGTGATTTTTTTGTATGCGATATTTTTGATGCGGCACCCAAAGACGATATCGCAACGATGGAACATCCTGTTTTCTCGTTGGCGACGCGGCCGGACAAACGAATACTGGAATATGCCCATAACGACACGTTGATTACAGTGGTGCCGTCAGTGCGCGGGTTGGCGACGATCCATGACAAGGACATCCTGATTTATTGCATCAGTCAGTTGATGGCGGCCTTGAATGCGGGACGTGAGATTTCGCGAACGCTAACCTTGCGTGCTCATGATTTGTTGGTGGCGACAAACCGTGAAACGTCGGGCGATGCCTACCGTCGTTTGCGCGTTGCCTTTGAGCGGCTGGCTGGCACACGGATCACCACCAACATCACCACCGGCGAGATCGAAACGACCCGTGGATTTGGCCTGATTGAAAGTTGGGAAATTGTGCGCCGCTCTCGGGGGGGGCGGATGATCAGCGTGTCGGTGACATTGTCGGATTGGCTGTTTCGCGCGGTGATGAACAAATCTGTTTTGACCTTGTCGCGCGACTATTTCCGGCTGCGCAAACCGTTGGAGCGACGCATCTATGAATTGGCGCGTAAGCATTGCGGCCGGCAGGCGTCTTGGGGCGTGTCGGTGGACACGCTGTTGAAAAAGTCAGGGTCGAACTCACCGCGGCGGGTGTTTCGAAAGATGCTGCGCGACATGATCGCTGCAGATCATTTGCCCGATTATGAGATGTCAGAGGAACCGGGAGATAAGATCCGGTTCACACGGCGCCGTCTGGTGGTGGATGACGTAACATTGCCCCAGGTGACACCGGAAGCATTGGCTCAGGTGCGCGCGCTGTTGCCTGGTGTTGATGTTTACGCGGTTGTGGCGGATTGGCAGGATTATTGGGTCCGGTCGGGGAAACCGCAATTGCGGGCGCCTGATGCGGCGTTTGTCGGGTTTGCGAAAACCTTCGCCAACCGCGTCATTGACTAGGGCCCGTTAGCCAAACCAATCACGATAGGGCAGGGCAGCAGCTAACAATCAACAAAGCGCCCGAGGCCGCGATAGGGCGGTTGTGGCGTCCTTAAGCTGGTTGACCCTGTCGTCGCCTTCGCGCGTCCCCATGTGCGCGTTTAGGGCGCGCCTCCGGCGGTATGTGGCGCCTTCCAGCCATTATCCTCGACCTATTCAACTCAACTGCCCGACGGTCATGGATTAACGGTTTTTAATTGATTGGACCGGTTGCAGAGCCTAACGTTAAGGAACTATTAACTTCTCTCTGGATCGACCCAGTTCAATTTTAGGGTGCGTGTTTCGGGCAATGTAACTTTGTTGGGGAAGAATACCGATGAAAGTACTTTTTGGCGCAACGGCACTGGCGCTTACCACAGTGGCTCCTGTGTCAGCGGCCCCAATCTATTTGGACGTCGAATTTGCAGGTGTGTCCGCCACGTTCTTTGGGCTAGACGATGAGATCATGGGCGTTCAATCGTCAACAGGCTTTAGTTTTGATGGTGTGTTAGGCACTTATTCTGGGTCAGCCGCTCTTTCGACCGACAGGGATAGTTTTGAATTCTCAGCTGGTAGCTTGATAAGTGCTGACTTTTTTACGGCAGCCTACACGCCGGCCTATGGTAGCAATGGAGTTCTCTATTTGGAGGCCCTCTCTGTAGGGATGACAAGCGCGGTGGCCTGGGAGGACGAGTATGTCAATCTTCCGGGCCAGGCGTGGCAAATAACGTCATCCCAGGGGCCGGTGACGTTTACGCAAAGACCCGTCGTCTCGCTGCCAGTATTGCAGGTGTCTGTGACGTCTTCGCAAAACCAGCTTAGCGCGGTTCCTTTGCCGGCTGGTTCCTGGCTTTTACTGTCGGGTCTCGCGGGGATCATGGGGCTCAAGCGCTGGAAGTCATAAATTAGCGTGAAACCCGCTTTGAGGCGTGGCTACAGGTGTTGGTTCAGATAATCTTGTTGTCCCAACGAAAAAGGGCGGCCCATAAGGACCGCCCTTCAAAATTGATTGTAAGGCTAATTATGCCTTCTGGCGACGACGCATTGCTGCAAGACCACCCATACCGGCCAGCAGCAGCAAGCCGCTTGCTGGGATCGGAACTGCAGTCAGGTCTACACGAACGATGATATCGTCGTGGTTGTCATCGATGTCATTGCCGTTGTCGTCCAGAGCGAGGAAGAATGTGCTCAGGTTACCGACTGTGGAGCTATCGACGAATACGCCGAACTCGTCATCAACTGCGCTGAAGGACGGGCCAGCAGTGTTGATCTGGAAGCTCAGAAGGGATGCGAGATCGCCGCCCAAGAAGTTGGTGACGTAAGAGTCCATACCGAACCCACCAGCCAACGTACCAGTCAACATATCAGGAGCAGCCACTTCGGCGCTATCGATACCTTCTTTGATGATGTCTGTGCCATCAAAAATCAGCGTGTTGTCGAATGTGCTTTCAGCACCAACGAGTGTGAATGTTACGCGAACTTCACGGTCGATCATGATGGACGTGTTGCCCGAGTAAAGATCTGTAACGCCTGCGGCTTGGAGATCGGCTACGAAATCCTGTCCGGCAGGAACGCCAGGTGCAAGACCCAGTGTTGTGTCAGCAGTTAGGGTCGCAGCAGAAGCAGCAGTCCCCAGTGTTGTCAAAGCGATTGTGGCGGCAGCCAAATAAGTTTTCATTTCTGTGTACCCCTGAGGTGCGAGACTAATTATTAACAGTCCGTTAAATATATCAGCCGCGTTAAGCCTTGTAAATAAGCCTCAAAACTACTCTTTTCCCTTAAAAGACAGTAGTTTAACTGGTTTGAAACGGATTGTTTCCGCAATGAGGGCCACAATTTTGCCGCAAGAGCACCATGAGAATCGGCGAATTTCCGCCTTATTTACACCCAATTACAACCTTGGGGTGTGTTTTTGGCAAGTTTTCGCTTACTGCGATAGTGGACGTAGAGTAAAGCATTGAAAACAAACACTTTTTCTACGCAATATTTGAATGCAGGTGCAGCATTTTCTGCAATCGATTCGGAGCCAGGATAAGTATGGATGTGCCAAATCGGGCGGCACAATGTACTGCGTTGCAATCTTTATCAATTGCTCCTTGCGTGCAGATCAAGTTGATCAATCCGCCCTTCGATCAGGCCCAACATTGCTTGGTAGGGGGCACTTTCGACGGTTCCATAAGTTTGTAGGAATTCGTCTTCGGGCATGAGGCCGGGGATACCCTCGAAATGGATAATGAAGGTGGTTTCGGAGGCCAAAGCTGCAACGGATGCAGCCCATTGATCACGCGACAGGACCATGAAGTGATCCGTGAGCCGGATGCCTGACAGATTGGCAGAGATGTCGGTGAAATCGAACCCGCCCGCGCCAGAGACCGTGTCGTGCAGCTCTTTGAATTCACCGATTGAGAAGGAGATGCCTCGGTTCGCAGCTGCCCGCAGCGCGGCGGAGGCAATGAAGTGGCGTCGACTGTCAATCCGATCGTTGAGGGTGATGTCCATGCAATCTGTCGCCCAGACACGGTCTGGACCTGTCGTTGTGATGGCCAGCCGCCCAACAAGCGCCCCGAAATCGCGCGGGCCACAAGCGCGGGTCAACGCAAACACAGCCGCCGTATAAGCATTGGCGAGGCCGCCATTATTGCTGTGGGCAAGCGCGTCCTGCAATGCGAACTGAAGGTATGGACTAAAGCTGCCTGTGACGGGCAATTCGCCATCATCCATGGCTGTGCGAAGTCGGATATGAGCGGCGTCGATTTGTTCCGGTTCTGGGAATTCCTCCCCTCGGATGGATCCGAAGATGTTGCGCACAAGGCCGTTGTCGCCCATTTGAGATAAGCTGACAAAGAATGCGATCTCTGAGCCATCAATCTGCATGGAGGAGGCAACGTTGATGAGAGTATCGCCGACACCCTCCCCAAAATAGAGGTTGGCGGCGCTTTGGGCAGTGCTCATGGCCAAGCCAGGAGGAATGTCCCACCCGCCGAGGGTGACGTCCTGCAGCGTGAGAGTTCCATCGAATTCAGGAACGGCCCCGGTGACGTTGATCCATTTCTGTCCGCCGATCCAAGGAACGGGGACGGAAGCGCGCCCGATCAAGGCGTCGTCCTGGATGGCGACATCACCGCGGAAGCCGGGCAGGAGGCGGGCGCCCAGCCGAATGGCTGAGTTGAGCTGTGGGATCGTTGTGGTGACAGGGGCGCCGGCCTCAGCCTCTGGGCTTGTGGCCAAACGCAGGTCACGCACCAGTTCACGGGCGGCGACCACATCTGCAGAGGCTGGGGGAGGGCCGGTGTCGACGAGGGGTCCATCCTCGACAACCATAAAAACAGCGAGCGCTGCCAAGATGAGTAGGGTCAAGATCAGTACCCCCAGGATGCGAAAAAGTCGGCCCATTAATTTCCTCAGTCTTGGTCTGGGGCACTGCAATGATCAACATCGGGCCGCCGATCCATATCAATCCCTTCATGACCGATCCGCTGCATCGTGACAACGGTCTGACCGCAGGGCGCGCGATGTATAAAATGAAGCGTGACTTTAGGCGACAGGTTCTGCAGAACAACCGAAAATTCAGAGTAGCCCCTTGATGACGCATTCAGATAAAGTTCCCACCTATTTTTCTGGCTTGGACGGGTTGCGGGCGGTGTCTGTTATGATCGTGTTCGTCGCGCATGCGGGTTTGGGTTACATCGTACCCGGTGGTTTTGGCGTAACGGTGTTTTTCTTTTTGTCAGGCTTTCTGATCACGTCTTTGCTGATCCGAGAACATGACACCTATGGCCGTATTGCTTTGCCTGCTTTCTATCAGCGTCGGCTTGTTCGGTTGATGCCGCCACTGTTGATAACGATGAGCTTGGCTATTTTGGCGGTTCTGATGGGGTATGCGAACGGCGCGTTGGACCCTTGGACGATCTTCAGCCAAATCTTCTTTTTCTTCAATTATTATGCGCAGACCCCTGGTCCGGACATAAGCGTGGATGGCTTCGAGATCCTGTGGTCCCTGTCAGTGGAAGAGCAGTTCTACCTGTTCTTCCCGTTTGTCTTCATCGCCCTTGCACGTAGCCGCTGGCATATTCCGGTGCTGGTCGGTGCGGTGGTGGCCACACTGATCTGGCGATGGGTCCGGTTTGAGATCCTTGGCCATGGTCAATCTGTCATTTACATCAGCACCGATACTCGGATCGACAGTATTCTGTATGGGTGTTTGCTGGCTGTTATCAGTGCACGCCATCCCCAACGGCTGACGTTCCTGAAGGATTGGCAATACGCGGCCATGGCGGTCGCCGTTGCGTTATTGTTGGTCAGTTTTCTGCTGCGCGATCCTTTGTTTCGGGCGACGTTGCGCTACTCGTTACAGGGGTTGGCGTTGATCCCGATCTTCTATCTGGCGGTCAATTTGCCGGGGTCATGGTTGTTTGCGTGGCTGAACTGGAAGCCGGTGCGCAAGCTGGGGCAGTACTCCTATACGTTCTATTTGGCGCATCTGGTGATCATTCAGATGTTGATTTTCAACGGGCTTGATCCGCAGAACTTGGCTGTGATGATGCCGGTCGCGTTCGTGCTGTCGATGGTCTATTGCGCGTTGGTGTATCGCTACATCGAAAAGCCGCTCCAACCACTGCGGTCCCGGCTGACAGGGCACGGCTGATCATGGGGCGGCGCATCCTTCTTTGGGGGATTGCCCTTGCCGGGGGTCTGGCTGTGTTGGAGATCGGGCTGAGATACGGTGTTGGCTTGGGTGACCCGCCCTTGGTATCCCTGAATGAGCAGACTGAATACGAGCTTGTCCCAAGCCGCGCATATGTGCGGTTCGGCAATGCTGTTGAGATCAACGCCGCTGGGATGCGAGGGCCAGACATCCCCTTGGACAAGGCGCCGAGCGAAAGGCGTGTCCTGTTGATTGGGGATAGTGTGATCTACGGCAATCATTTCCTTGATCAGAGCGAGGTCATCGGCGCGCGCCTGCACGTGAGGTTGGCGGACATGCCGGCACTGGCCGGGTGCACGCCGCTGGTTATGGCGGCGGCGGTATCAAGCTGGGGGCCGGTCAATCAGGCCAGATTTCTTGAGAAGAGCGGTGTGCTCCACGCTGACCAGGGGCTAATTTTGGTGTCGTCCCATGATCTGTTCGACACGCCGCATTATGGGTCTGTGATCCCTTACCGGACCCAGACGCCCTTTGGGGCGCTTGATGAGGTACGGTTGCTTGTGCTGGATCGGTTTGCACAGCGGACGCCGTCGACCCTATCGTTTGAAGAGCGACGGGATGCATCGCTGGCGGCGCTGGATCAGATCGCGGATCAGTTTGCCGCCGCTGATGTTCCGCTGTTGATGGTCTATCATCCGACCATTTCAGAACGCGCCGCAGGGGCGCATGATGCACGGGGGGTCTTCAATCAGTGGGCCGATGCGCGAGGCGTGGAGTGGGTCGATCTGGGCGACACCCCGATGTCACAAGAGCTCTATCGCGACGACATCCATCCCAACGCACAAGGCGCGGAAACGATTGCGGCGGTTTTTGCCGATGTGCTGCGTCAAAGGTTAGTGGATTGCTAGATCCGATAGTCAGATGTCGGGCAGAATGCGACGCAGGATGTAAAGCGCGCCACTGGGCGTCAGGTGCCCTGCATCCCAGGCCAACGGTTCAAATGTGATGTCGTCTGTTGCGATCACGGCATCACAATAACTATCAAGATCACAAATCTGCGGTAGGATTGGAATGAAGGTGACCCCATGTTGGTCGGCAATTTGGCGCAGCACAGTGTCCGCGGCCAACACATCACCAATATCGGCCTTGATCCTGTGTTCTTGATCCAGGGTCAGGTCGAGCGAGATAAGCCGCTTGGGCAAAGTTGGTGAAAACTGCGGAGAACCACCGATAATTGTGATCCTGGTTACTCCGGCTGCGCGCAACTGCTGCACAGTGACGTTGAGGTTGTCCAAGTACTTGTCAAATCCCCACCAAATACCGTGCAATACAACATGCGGATCGTCGAGTTCAGATATTTCAGCAAAGGTTGCATCATTGATCGCTTTGCAGTTCGGCCGTTCCGGCATGTCGACACCAAGAAGAGGAGGGCAGGCGGAGGCTGTACGCTGTCCAATACCCGGATCCATAATGCGCCATCCACTTGTGAGCGCTGCTGCATAACTATCGCCCCAAATCACCGTTTCCCCAGTGCCCAGGCAGCCTTCGTCGAATTGGGTATGATTGAGGTTGGCCATCATGAAGCATCGGCCTCTCTGGTAGGCTTGGTCGCGGTCAAATCTCTCCCATGCCAGGATATTTTGTTGCTCAGGGGTAAGCCGATCAGGGAAGCCGTCTTGTGACTGAATAAACCACCCCGTCATGCCAAATGCCAAAAGGCCAACAAGGCTTGCAGAAAACACTTGGTTCCGGCGGGGCAACACCGAGGCCGCTCCTTTGCGGAAGGGCTGTTCGATGTAGCGCCAGCTGAACCACGCCAACAGGAGCGAAACGACCCCAAGTCCCAGCAATACGGCCGTACCAGACTGTTCGTAAGAACGAATTCGGGCAAAGGCAAAAAGGGGCTGGTGCCACAAATATGCGCTGTAACTGATCAGACCGATCCCGATGAAGCCGCGGGTACTCAACAATTTGGCCACCCAGGTCGTCCGATCGGCAAAAAGGATAATCAGAACTGTGCCACCCACTGGAGCCAGTGCATACAGACTTGGGAAGGGCGTGAATTTGTCGAATGCAAGAATGGCGTAGACAATCCCAGCGAGACCCAGCGCCGCCAGCAGATTGTTGCCCTTAACCCCGTGGCGGGACACAAGGAACGCCGCAATGGATCCAGCCAACAATTCCCAAGCACGGGTCGGCGCAAGATAGAAATTTGCAGAAGGGTAATTGCGCCATCCCCATTCGGACAAAACGAGGCTGATTGCGGCGATGACGCAGATGCTCCAAAAAACGGGGTTTCGGCCAAACCGCCACATCAACAGCA
>CAZPXE010000002.1:0-32163 GCA_964590545.1 uncultured Rhodobacterales bacterium
GATGCGGATGACGTCCTTGTTGCCAGTCGTCGTGATGAAGATGTCGGCCTTGCTGACCACCTCTTCGAGCACAACAACTTCGAACCCGTCCATCGCCGCTTGCAGTGCGCAGATCGGGTCCACTTCCGTCACCATCACGCGGGCACCGGCCCCGCGCAAAGACGCGGCAGAGCCTTTGCCCACATCACCATAGCCCATCACGACGGCGACCTTGCCGGCCATCATGGTGTCTGTCGCGCGGCGAATACCGTCGACCAGCGATTCCTTACAGCCGTATTTGTTGTCGAATTTCGACTTGGTCACACTGTCGTTCACGTTGATCGCCGGGAAGGGAAGCTGGCCTTCGCGCACCAGTTCATAGAGGCGATGCACGCCGGTTGTCGTCTCTTCCGACACGCCTTCGATCTGGTCGCGGATTTTGGTGAACCAGCCGGGGCTCGCTTCCATGCGCTTCTTGATCTGCTCCTTGATCACCGCTTCCTCTTCGGATTGCGGGACCGGGATGATGTCTTCGCCCGCTTCCGCGCGTGCGCCAAGCAGCACATAAAGCGTCGCATCGCCACCATCGTCGAGGATCATGTTCGGGCCATCTTCGAACATGAAGGATTTGTCGAGGTAATCCCAATGCTCTTCCAGCGACTGGCCTTTGATCGCGAAAACCGGGATATCCGCCGCAGCGATTGCCGCCGCCGCATGATCTTGGGTCGAGAAAATATTGCACGAGGCCCAGCGCACATCGGCGCCAAGCTCAATCAGCGTTTCGATCAGCACAGCGGTCTGGATCGTCATATGCAAAGAGCCGACGATCCGCGCGCCTTTCAGCGGCTTGCTCGCCGCGAACTCTTCGCGGCACGCCATCAGGCCCGGCATTTCGGTTTCCGCGATATCCAATTCCTTGCGACCAAAATCGGCGAGGGAAATATCTTTGACGATGTAGTCGTTTGCCATGTGCGGTTTCCTATCTCCACGAGGGGTTGAGCGGCGGGTATCACAGGGTTCCATCTGGCTCAACGTGTCAAATTTTCGCTGACCGCGTGTAAAGGCAGAAGATAACTCAATCCTTGACGGGCGCGCACTTTTTCTTTGGAACTTGCCGCGCTATCACAGGGACATGAAACAGTCCCGCGCTTGGCAACGCATGCTCTCTGGTCGTCGGTTGGATCTGCTGGATCCGACTCCGGTGGACATTGAGATTGAGGATATCTCCCACGGCCTGTCTTTCGTGGCGCGCTGGAATGGGCAGACGAAGGGTGATTTCGCCTATTCCGTAACCGAGCATTCGCTGCTGGTTGAGACCCTATACAGCCGTTTAGTCTCGAATCCGGAACCGAAATGGCAGCTTGCAGCGCTACTGCATGATGCGCCGGAGTATGTGATTGGTGACATGATCTCGCCTGTGAAGGCGGCAGTTGGCGATGGGTATGGAACGCTGGATGATCGGCTCACGGCGGCTATCCACATTCGTTTCGGCTTGCCTGCCGTTCTGCCCAAAGCGGTGAAGCGGCAGATCAAGGCAGCGGACAAGATAAGTGCATGGATGGAAGCCACGCAGATTGCAGGGTTTTCGGAGGCGGAAGCAGACAAGTTTTTCGGTAAGCCGGACAAAGACCTGATTTCGGATCTGCACATTACCCTCCGCCCGCCAATGGAAGTGCGCGCGGCTTACAACGCCCGCTTCGCCGATCTGTTGGAGAAGTGCTGACATGAGCATCTCTGTCCGCCGCGCCCTAGCGCTCGATTCCCGTCCGATGGCACAGCTACTCAATGACATCATCGAACAGGGCGGCACAACCGCGCTGGTCCGGCCCGTCAACGGAGACGATATCGCCGATTGGATGGCGCGGGGTGGCGAGATGTCCGTGTGGCATGTGGCAGTGGATGAGGACGGAGAGGTGGTAGGGTTTCAATGGATCGAACCGCAGGGCTACCTACCGGTCGAGGCCGCTGAGATCGCCAGTTTCGTCATGCTGGGCAAAAGCGGGCTGGGCATAGGCTCGGCGCTGTTTGAGGCCACCAAGACAGTCGCGCGGCAGCTTGGCTATCGCTGGATTAACGCCAATATCCGCGCCGATAATGAAGGTGGGCTGATATACTACCAAAGCCGCGGTTTCCGCGACTATGACCTTTGGGAAAGCTACAAGCTGGAGAGCGGTGAGGTCGTTGATAAGCGTTTGAAGCGCTACGACCTCTACTAAGCACGACCGGGTTTTATCGAGGCGAGCGCTTCGCCAGTATCCGCTGCAAAGTCCGGCGGTGCATGGACAAACGCCGCGCGGTTTCGCTGACATTGCGGTCGCACAGCTCATAGACGCGCTGAATATGCTCCCACCGCACCCGATCGGCAGACATAGGGTTCTCTGGCGGCGGGGGCATGTCATCGCCAGTGGCCAAAAGCGCGTTGGTGATATCGGTCGCATCGGCGGGCTTCGACAGATAATCGGTCGCGCCAATCTTCACCGCAGCCACAGCCGTCGCAATCGCGCCATACCCAGTCAAAACAACGATCCGCGCATCAGGACGCTTTTCGCGGAGCACTTCGACCACATCAAGGCCGTTCCCATCGTCAAGCCGCAGGTCGACAACCGCATAGGCTGGCGGGCGGGCGGTTGCGATGGCCTTGCCCCCGGCGACTGATCCAGCAGTCTCAACCTCAAACCCGCGCTTTTCCATTGCTTTGGCCAAGCGGCGCAGAAACGGCTCGTCATCATCTACCAGAAGCAGGGATTTATCGTCGCCGATCACCTGTGCAGTCGCGTCTGTCATATATCCCTCCGACGGTTTTTCTTATTGATTTTACGGCAATATGCGCAGGAGTGGATCAAACGTCAAACGCTCTCAGGAGTTGCGGGCAAAGCAAGCGACAGTTTCGGCCATTTGTTCGGCGGTTACATCACGGCGGAAAAACTCGGCAAACCCGGTCTCGGGCAGCACCAGATAGGTGAAGGTGGAATGGTCCACGAGGTATTCATCCGTGCCGTCATACTGCGCTTTGTAGTAAGTTTTATACGCCTTGCTCGCGGCTGAGATTTGTTCAGCCGAGCCAGTCAGAGCGATCAAGCGTTCGTGGATATTTTCTTCGTAGTCCGACAAGATATCAACCGTGTCCCGCTCTGGATCAATAGTGATGAAAACCGGCGTCGCATTCACGCCCTGCTCCAATAGAATATCAATCGCATCAGCGTTGCGCGAAACATCGAAGGGGCAAACATCGGGGCAGAACGTGTAGCCGAAATAGACCAGCGAGGGTTCGGTGATCACATCCGCGTCGGTCACCGTTTCACCCTTGGTGTTCAGCAACTCGAACGGGCCACCGATATCCGCACCAGCCACGGTGGAGATCGAGCACTGATTTCCGCCCCCCGTACCAAACGGGCCAGAGCCCAGAATATAGGTGGCCGTCAGCCCGCCTACCACGGCAACGGCAGCAGCAATCGCAGCAGTCCTGATCATGTTCTTCATCCAGTCGATTGATTGAAGCGGCTTACCGCGATACCTAACGGTTATGCACCGCTTTTCAACCGGATAGGCATAACAATGGCGCTAGCAGATCCCGAGCCGAACGCCGCAGCGCGGCGCAGCACCGATGTGGGTCTGATCCCGGGTCAGGACCGCAGCAGCTGGATTCGCCTACGCACGCTGATTTTCCTGCGTTGGGTGGCGATTTGCGGGCAGATCGTGGCGCTGACCGTCGCCCAGCGCGTCTATGGTCTACAGCTTGAGATGGGGCTGTGTTATTTGGCTGTGGGCGTGTCGGTAATCGGTAATCTGATTGCGATTTTCGTGTTCCCAGAGAATGCGCGGCTGAGCGAATCACAAAACTTCTTCATGATCTACTTTGATGTGTTGCAGCTTGGATTTCTGCTGTTCCTGACAGGCGGCTTAAACAATCCTTTCGCACTGCTACTGCTCGGGCCGGTTTCTGTAAGCGCTTCGGTCCTGACCTTGCGCTCGTTTCTGATTGTCGCCTCGACCGCCATCTTGATTGCGTCAGCGCTGGCCCTTTACCACCTGCCATTGCGGACCGAGCAAGGTTTCATACTGCGCATTCCGCAAATCTTCATCTTCGGCAGTTGGCTGGCGCTGACCATCGCCGTCATCTTCTTCGGGGCCTATTCCCGCCGGATCAGTAGCGAGATGCATTCGATGTCTGACGCCCTGTCCGCCACGCAAATGGCTCTGTCCCGCGAGCAAAAGCTGACGGACCTTGGCGGCGTGGTCGCAGCGGCCGCGCATGAGCTTGGTACGCCTTTGGCGACGATAAAACTGGCCAGCGCGGAGTTGATGGAAGAACTCGACGACCGCCCCGATCTTCGCGACGATGCCGCACTTATTCGCGAACAAGCGGACCGTTGCAGGGACATCCTGCGTGATATGGGCCGCGCCGGGAAAGACGATTTGCATCTGCGGCAGGCCCCCTTATCGGCGCTGATTGAAGAAGCGGCGGAACCGCATCAAGATCGGGGCAAGGCGCTCGTCTATGCCTTTGGCAGCAAAGGGCTGAACGATCCCTTGCAACCCAGCATCCTGCGCAAACCCGAAATCATTCACGGTATGCGCAATCTCGTTCAGAATGCGGTGGATTTCGCCGAGGGTAACGTCTGGATTGATGCGCAGTGGAACGACCAAGAGATTGCTGTGCGCATCGCAGATGACGGGCCCGGCTATCCGCAGCAATTGATCGGACGTTTGGGCGATCCGTTTATGCGACGCGCTCGTAAAGGATCGTCGTCCAGTACAGAACGGCCCGGATATGAAGGAATGGGCCTTGGGCTTTTCATCGCAAAAACGCTGTTGGAGCGCACCGGCGCTGAACTCACCTTCGCGAATGGTCACGACTTGACCGATATGCTGCAACCTCAAACCCCGGCCGTCGGCGCGATTGTCGAAGTTGTTTGGCCGCGCAGCATGATTGACGCCCAAAATGGTGAAAATGTTATACCGCATGGTGAAAACCAGCGAATTGGAACGTAATTGTTAAACCATTGTTAACCTAATTCTATCCATATTTTCTTGACCGCGACGAAAGGGTGGTGGGGATGATATTCTTGGACGCGACAACCGCAATTATTGTTGGAACAACAACAACTATTGCTGCACTTTGGTGGATCACGCGATCTGGCCTTCCCTCATCCGGATACGGGTTCGGGAATGACACCAGCCTGAGCTTCCTGTTCGAGGATGGCAGGTTGGTCGACGCATCAGAAGACGCAGAAGCCTTGCTTGAGGCGTCTGGTGAAACAGCAGATTGGAGTGGGGTCACAAACCTCTTTCGAAGCCGCTTCGCGTTGCCCCAGGATAACTTGAAATTCCCACGTAAGGACGGCATCGAATTCTACCGGGCCCGGGATGGATCAGACGCTGGACTTCTGGAAGTCAGCAAAACTGGTCGGCGTGTGCGTCTTGATCTGGGGAATACTGAAATGACCGGGGCCGCCAGCGGTCACAAATTGCACATGATTACGCAAGAGTTGGAAACGTTGCGCAGCGCGAATGAAGCAGCGCCTTTCCCGATCTGGCAGGCCAAACCGGATGGCGCGGTCACGTGGTTCAACCCCGCCTATGCTGACTTGTTCCGAAACGTGTTCCGACAAGATCCCCAAAGCGATCGTCCTTTGTTCCGGCTACCTGAGAGGGAGCTGGAGCAGGGCAAATCCCGCCGCGTTCCGGTTACGCCACCGAAGACACGCAAAACTGTTTGGTATGATGTGCAACGCGCCCACACACAAAGCGGAGATTTCTATTCTGCAATTGATGCCAATGCCATTGTACATGCAGAGGCGGCGCAGCGTAACTTTGTACAGACATTGGCCAAGACGTTTGCGCATTTGACAATCGGACTTGCGATCTTTGACGACAATCGCCAACTGGTCTTGTTCAATCCCGCAGTGATTGACTTGACGGGTCTTGGTGCCGATTTCCTGAGCTCGCGTCCGAACTTACTGTCGTTCTTTGATGAGCTTCGCAACCGACGGCTGATGCCGGAACCCAAAAACTACAATTCTTGGCGGCAACAAATTGCAGACCTTGTCGCGGCGGCTGCAGATGGGCGTTACAGCGAAACCTGGACTCTGGATTCTGGCCGCACGTACCGCGTGAATGGCCGCCCACACCCGGACGGAGCCATTGCCTTCCTGATCGAGGATATCAGCGCCGAAGTGTCTCTTGCCCGCCGCTTCCGTGCCGAGCTTGAATTGGGGCAGTCAGTGATGGACTATCTCGATTGCGGTATCGCGGTGTTTTCGTCCAACGGCGTTCTGTCCATGTCAAACGTCGCCTATCGGGATCTGTGGAAACTGGACCCAGAAAACAGCTTTGCCGATGTAACGATCATCGATTGTTTACGCGATTGGCAAGAGCAGTCCAAAGCAAGCCCTGTTTGGGGCGATCTACGAGATTTCGTGCTGGACTACCAAGATCGCACCAGCTGGTCCGCAGACATCGAAAAAACCAATGGTGAAAAACTATTGATCGACGCTGTGCCCCTTGTGTCTGGTACGACGATGGTGCGCTTCTGCCGCGAGAGCAGCAGTGATGGACGCGCATTTCCAAATTTGTTGACCTCGGAACAACGCATAGACACTTGAAGCCCGGTTCGTGCCAGATACTGTGCGGGCATGTCGCCCTCAGTCCTGTATGAAGTCACCCTAAGATCAGAAGATGAGACAGCCCGTTTCGCACAGAACGTCGGGGCCCGGCTGTCTGCGGGTGACACGCTGCTGCTGCACGGTCATATCGGTGCGGGGAAAACCTTCTTTGCGCGGCGTATGATCCAGTCTTTGCAAGATCTGCCCGAAGACGTTCCCTCTCCAACCTTCACGCTGGTCCAGACCTATGACACGCGCCTTGGCGAACTTTGGCATGCCGACCTGTATCGCCTTTCTGATCCAGATGAGGTGTTTGAGATCGGACTGTCTGACGCCATGGCCGAAGCTATTTGCCTGATCGAATGGCCAGGCAAGCTCGGCGAAATTGAGCCTGAGGGCAGCTTGCACATCACATTCGAAACGCAGGAAGGTCAGCCAGAGCATCGCCGCGTCACGCTGGCATCCACACGGGCAGATGGCTGGGCCAAGAAGTTGGAATTGAGCCATGGCTGACGACCGTACATCGCTCGCCCGTGCCTTTGCCGATACGTCAGGTTGGGAAGGCGCGCGGATGGTTATCATCGCCGGAGATGCCTCGAACCGGAAATACTATCGACTGACAGACGGGCATCGTAGCGCAATCTTGATGGACGCTCCGCCGGAGAAGGGAGAGGATACGCGCCCCTTCATCCACGTCGCCCGCTTCCTGACGTCGATCGGCCTTAGCGCACCGCAAATCTTCGAAGCAGATACGGACCAAGGTATCCTGCTCATCGAAGATTTCGGTGACGATCTTTTCGCCCGGCTACTTGCCCAAGGCGCGGCCGACGAGCAGGAACTTTACACGGCTGCAACCGAAGTGCTTCTGCATCTTCATGCTAAGCCGCCTCCCGAATTAGCAGGCTACACGTCGGGCGTCATGGCAGACATGGCCGCCCTATCTGTGACATGGTACCGGCGCGGGGTAACGGGGGAAGACCGCTCTGATCTCCACGACAAAATCCACAAGCTGATGGCCACGGCGCTGCGCCCCCTTGACGATGCGCCGAAATGCCTGATTCAGCGCGATTATCATGCCGAGAACCTGCTTTGGTTGCCGGAACGTACTGGTGTGGCGCGGGTTGGGTTGCTTGATTTCCAAGACGCGATGCTGGGACATCGCGCCTATGATCTGGTCTCGGTTCTTCAGGACGCGCGGCGTGATGTGCCAGCCGGGATCGAAACCGAGATGTGCCAACGCTATGTCGCCGATGCCGGCGCGAACGCGGAGGGTTTCATGGAGGCTTACAGCCTGCTTGGCCTGCAAAGAAACCTGCGCATTCTCGGTGTCTTCGCCCGGCTTTGTATCCGGGACGGCAAGCAAAGCTATGTCGATCTGATCCCGCGCGTATGGGGGCATATCCTCACCAATCTCAACGCGCTGAACCGCGCTGATCTGACAGACGCGATCCTTTCGACCCTGCCCGAACCAACACCAGCGCGCCTCACGGAACTTAAAGCCCAATGCCCAACGCCATCATGATCTTCGCCGCCGGGTTTGGCACTCGGATGATGCCACTGACGGCGGACCGCCCAAAGCCGATGGTCGCGGTCGGCGGGCGGCCCATGATCGACCGTGCCCGTGATATCGCGCAGGGCGCGGGGTTTTCCAAAGTGGTGAGCAACACGCATTACAAAGCAGAGGTCCTTGAAGAACATCTGCGCGACACGGAAGTAACACTGATCAACGAACAGCCCGACATTCTGGATACCGGCGGCGGTCTGCGCAACGCGCTGCCTCTGCTTGGGCAAGGCCCCATAGCGACCCTGAATCCCGACGCAATCTGGCACGGCGCCAACCCTTTCGAAGCCGCGCTGGCCAAGTGGAACCCCGAGCAAATGGACGCGCTTCTGGTCTGTGTGGCTCCGGACCGCGCCCATGGAACGGACAGTCGTGGGGATTTCACGCTCGATACCAACGGGCGTATCACGCGCGGGCCCGGTGTCCTCTATGGCGGCGCGCAAATCCTGAAGACACACCTTCTTGCAAACATTCCAGACAAAGCGTTCTCGTTGAATGTCATCTGGGATAAGATGATGGCGGATGGGCGCTGTTTTGGAACGGTGTATGAGGGGGAGTGGTGCGATGTTGGGCATCCAGCAGGAATCAAACTGGCGGAAGACATGATCGGGTACACAGCTGATGCCTGAACAAGCCCGCGATCACGTCAATATCTACGCCCAACCGCTTGGCACTGATTTCGTGCAAGCGGTCGTGAATGGGCTTTTCGAACGCATGGCCGAACAACCGCCCGAAGACATGGCGCGCGTCACGCTTATCGTGAACACCGCCCGGATGCGCCGCCGCTTGCAAGGGTTGTTCGCGAATGGTCCCGCCTGTTTGTTACCGCGCATTCTGCTGGTCACAGACCTTGATACACTGCTGGACGCGCCACTGCCCAAAGCCCGGCCTAAGCTGGAACGGCATTTGCAACTCGCCAACCTGCTCGCGCCGCTGCTGGAAGAGAGGGATGAGCTTGGCCCCAAATCCTCGCTCTTTGCGCTGTGCGATAGCCTCGCCCGGTTGCTGGACGAAATGCAGGGTGAAGGGGTTGGGCTGGAGCAGATCGAAGCGCTCGACGTGAGTGATCAGTCGAACCATTGGTCCCTCGCAAAGTCCCTTGTTAGTGCCGCATATAGGTATGTTGCGGCGCTGGATACCGGCATGGATGCGGAAGCGCGGCAGCGCCTGATCGTACTGTCACTGATCGCGCAATGGGAGAGGATGCCGCCCAAGGATCCCATTATCCTCGTCGGCTCCACCGGTTCGCGCGGCACAACGGCATTGCTGATGAAGGCCGTAGCGCAGTTGCAACAGGGCGCAGTGGTGTTGCCCGGTTTCGACGCGGATATGCCGAGTGCCGTTTGGGATACGCTGAACGATAGTCTTAAAGGTGAAGATCACCCCCAATTCCGCTTTGCCCGCCTGCTGTCAGAGCTGGGCGTTTCGCCCATAGATGTCATGCCTTGGCACCGCACCGATCCAATCTGCCCCGGTCGAACCGCGCTTGTGTCGCTTGCCCTGCGCCCGGCCCCCGTCACCGATGCGTGGCTGACCGAGGGGCCACACCTGCCCAACTTGCAGGATGCAACAAGCGATATCACCTTGCTCGAGTCGCCCTCGCAGCGAGACGAGGCACTGACCATCGCCCTGCGCCTGCGTAAAGCTGCCGAAACGGGCCAAACCGCGGCGCTGATCACGCCTGATCGTATGCTAAGCCGTCAAGTCGCCGCCGCGCTGGATCGTTGGGACATTGTGCCCGATGACAGCGCTGGAACGCCGCTGCACCTCTCCGCGCCGGGCCGCTTCCTACGCCATTGCGCCGAGTTGTTCCTGCGCCCGCTGGATGCTGAATTGCTGCTGACGGTCCTGAAGCATCCGCTGACCCAAAGCGGCGGGGCTTTCCCGGATCACGGTCTGTATACCCAACTCCTTGAAGAGCAGTTGCGCAATGACCGCGTGCCGTTTCCAGATGCCGAGCGTTTGACCGAGCTTGTCGGAAAGGCCGCTGAAGCGTTGAAGGACGGCGACGGGATGCAGGCATGGGGCGGCTGGCTCTGCGACGTGATTCCAATCGATCCCGACCTGACAGAGCGACCGCTGGAAGATTGGCTTGCCCTGCACAAACGGCTTGCTACCCGGATCGCTGGCGAGGGCGGCGAAAACAGCGGCGGTTTGTGGAAGAAAAAGGCGGGCGAGGCTGCGCTTGCGGCCTTCACCACCCTCGAAGACGCCGCGCATCATGCCAACCCTATGGGCGCGTCGGACTTTGCCCAGCTTCTCACATCGGTCCTGCAAGGCGAGGAGGTCCGTGACCGCGACGAGCCGCATTCCGGCATTATGATCTGGGGCACGCTGGAGGCACGGGTGCAGGGGGCCGATCTGGTGATCCTTGGCAGCCTCAACGAGAATACATGGCCGGAGGCACTGACCGCCGATCCGTGGCTGAACCGTCAACTGCGCCACGATGCCGGTCTTCTGCTGCCGGACCGCCGCATCGGCCTTGCCGCGCATGATTTCCAACAGGCGATCAGCGCGCCCGAGGTGTGGCTGACCCGCGCCACGCGGCTGGATGATGCAGAAACGGTCCCTTCCCGCTGGGTGAACCGTTTGACCAACCTGATGTCTGGCCTTGCCAGCAATGCGGGCCCGGAAGCACTGAACGACATGCGCGCGCGCGGCCAGCACTGGAGCGATTTGGTCAAAGCCCTTGAACAGGTCGACCCAGAAGACCCCGCCACCCGCGCCGCGCCCTGCCCGCCAATCGAGGCGCGCCCGCGCAAATTCTCGGTCACAGAGATTAAAACGCTGATCCGCGACCCTTATGCGATCTACGCCAAGAAAAGCCTGCGCCTGCGTCCGCTTGATCCCTTGGTTCAGGAACCCGACGCGCCGATCCGTGGCATCATCATCCATGAGATCATGGAGCGGTTCGTCCATGCCATCACGGAACAGGGCGCGCCGCTGTCGACCAGCACCCTGATGCATATCGTCGATCAGGTGCTGGACGGGCAAGTTCCCTGGCCGACCGAACGCGCACTTTGGCGGGCGCGTATCGCCCGCATCGCTGATTGGATTGTAGAGACCGAGACCGACCGCCAATTGCGCGGCACGCCTGTGGCCATGGAAGACGATGCACGCGGCACGCTGGAGCTATCCGAAATCGGCGGCACATTGACCGGCGTTGCCGACCGCATCGACCGGACCCCGGACGGGCAGGCCATCATCTATGACTACAAAAGCGGCACGCCGCCTTCGCCCAAGGAACAACAGCATTTCGACAAACAACTGCTTCTTGAAGCGGCAATGCTGGAACAAGGCGCGTTCCGCGATCTTGGCCCGACCTCGGTGGCCAGCGCGGAATATGTAGGCCTTGGTGCCAGCCCCAAACAAATCGCCGCTCCGTTGGACAAAGAGCCTGCGCAAGAGGTGCTTGAGGGTCTAAAAGCCTTGATTAGAGCCTATTTGGACCCAAACCAACCCTTCGTCTCGCGCCGCATGGTGCGCGAGGAAACGCACTATGGCGAATACGATCATCTGGCGCGTCATGGCGAATGGGATGATACGCATCCGGTCAAGCCGGAGGATGTGGAATGAACATTCAACGCAACGACGCGTCCGAAGCACAAGTCCGCGCCGCGACCCCGGACAGTTCCACATGGCTTGCCGCGAATGCGGGCTCGGGCAAGACCCGCGTACTGACGGACCGGGTGGCGCGGCTGTTGTTGCGCGAAGTCGATCCGCAAAAAATCCTCTGCCTCACCTACACCAAAGCCGCCGCGTCCGAGATGCAGAACCGCCTGTTCCAACGCCTCGGCGAATGGGCGATGCTGGATAATGCGCCGCTGGAAGAAGCTCTGCGCGAGTTGGGCGAAGACGGCCCGATTACGCCCGAAGACCTAAGCCGCGCGCGCACCCTCTTCGCCCTTGCCATTGAAACGCCCGGCGGTCTGAAAATCCAAACCATCCACTCTTTCTGCGCCGGGCTTCTGCGCCGCTTTCCACTGGAAGCCGGGATCAACCCGCAATTCCAAGAGATGGAGGACCGCGCCGGAGAGTTGCTGCGCGCAGAGATCGTCGACGCTATGGCCACTGGCGCGCAACAAGAGGCGCTGCGCGATCTTGCGACCGAATTCACTGGTGTCTCGTTCGATAAGCTGACCGCAGAAATCGTCAAGAACCGGGAAGGCATCCCAGCCAAACCCGATTGGCCCGCGCTCGCTCAGCGGTTCAACATCGCGCTGGATTTTGACGCCTCGCACATTGATGCTGTGCTGCTTGACGGCTCCGAACGGGATTTACTGGACCGGATCACGCCGGTTTTTCTGTCCGGCTCGTCCACTGACCAAAAGACGGGCACTGAGCTCGCCCGCATTCAGACGGTCAGCGGGCAATGCCTGCCGATCCTCGAGGCCGCCTTTCTGACCAAGGAAAAACAGCCCAAGAAACGGCTTGCGACGAACAAAACGCTGGAAACGCTCGGCAGTGCCGCGGAGGAAATCGAAGCTCTGATCGAGCGTATCATGCTGGCCCGCGACCTCTTTGCGCGCGCGTCTGCCGCCAAACGCAGCCTGCGCCTGCACGCCTTCGCTGCGCCGTTTCTGACCCTGTATGACGCGGCCAAAGCCCAGCGCGGCTGGCTCGACTTCGATGATCTGATCCTGCATACCCGCGCCTTGCTGACCGACCCGAAAGTGGCGGATTGGGTGCTGTTCCGCCTTGATGGTGGCATCGCGCATCTGCTGGTAGACGAGGCGCAGGACACCAGCCCGGCGCAATGGGACGTGATCCGCAAGCTGACACAGGAATTCACCTCGGGACAGGGTACCGAGCAGAAGGACGGGCGCACCGTCTTCGTCGTTGGCGACAAGAAACAGTCGATCTATTCCTTTCAGGGCGCGGACCCGTCGGCCTTCGACGATATGGAGGGCGAGTTTGCCCAGAAGCTGCGCACCGTCGCCGCACCGTTCCAAAGCCGCTCGCTTGATTTCTCGTTCCGATCCTCGGACGCGATCCTGCGGCTGGTGGATGAAACCTTTGACGGGCTGGCCGGGGCCGGGTTCACCAACGCTTCGAAACACCGCGCCTTCCATACCGATATGCCGGGCCGCGTAGACATTTGGCCTGTGATAGAGCCTATTTCAACCGAGGAAGGTCGCCATTGGACCGACCCGATTGATCGGCGCTCCGACACCCATCACTCGGTCGTTTTGGCGCATCAAGTGGCCGATCAAATCGAAGAAATGCTTGCGCGCGGCCATATGCCGGACCGCACCAAGGAGCGGCCTGATTGGCATCTGCGCCCGATCCAAGCGGGCGACATTATGATCCTCGTGCAGCGCCGCTCGCCTCTGTTTCACGAGATCATTCGCGCCTGCAAACAAAAAGGTCTGCCGATCGCGGGCGCGGACCGATTGCGCGTCGGGGCCGAACTCGCAGTGCGGGATTTGCTGGCGCTGCTGTCCTTCCTTGCAACGCCAGAAGACAGCCTGTCCCTCGCCGCCGCGCTGCGCTCGCCGCTGTTTGGGTGGAGCGAGGGTGATCTGTTCAAACTCGCGCATGGGCGAGACGAAACCCACCTTTGGCAGACCTTGCGCAACCGGCGCGAACAGCATGCCGAGACCTATGCGATCTTGTCGGACCTGCGCAACAATATCGACTTCTTGCGTCCCTTCGACCTGCTTGAACGCATCCTGACCCGGCATGACGGCCGCAAACGCCTGCTCGCGCGGTTGGGGTATGAGGCGCAGGATGGCATCGACGCGTTGCTCGGTCAGGCGCTGGGCTATGAACGCAGCGCGGTGCCAAGTCTGACGGGCTTTCTGACATGGGCGCAGGCGGATGAGCTTGAGATCAAGCGGCAGGTCGACAGCAGCGGCAACCTGATCCGGGTGATGACGGTGCATGGGGCGAAGGGCTTGGAGGCGCCGATCGTGTTCCTGCCCGATTGCGGGAACAGGCGGCTGGACATCAAAGATGAAATCCTGAGCGATGATGACACGGCCATCTGGAAGCCCAAAGCCGATGCCAGCCCGGACTACGTCACCGGGCTTTTGGATGCTGAACGGCTGAAGCAATCCGAAGAACGCCTGCGCCTGCTTTATGTGGCCATGACCCGCGCCGAGAAATGGCTCATCGTCGGCGCGGCGGGCACGCTGAACAGTTCCGGCGATGACTGGTATCAACGGGTGCAAGCCGCGATGGGGCAAGTCGGCGCGCTGCCGCATGACTTTTCCAACGGGCCGGGGTTGCGGTTCGAAACCGGATCGTGGGACTTGCCGAAGGTGTCCGCGCCCGAGGTCAAATCCGCGAGTTTGCCCGCGTTAGAGCCTTGGATGACCCAAGTCGTAGTGGAAAAGCCACCTCGCCCGGACCCCCTCAGCCCGTCTGATCTTGAGGGGCCAAAGGCGCTGCCATCCGACAAGGGGCTACCCGATGACATCGCCATGGCGCGCGGCACCTATATTCACACACTCTTGGAATATATGGGCGGAAAACCGGAGACCCAATGGCCCAAGATCATCGACGCTCTTACGCCTCCTAAACTCCTGAGCGGCGATCTATGCGACGCGGCGAGGAACGAAGCCATTGCGGTTCTGCGTGCGCCAAGGTTGAAGTGGCTGTTCGAAGGTCCGGCCCTCGCCGAAGTTGCGTTGCAAGGGGAGGTCAAAGGCCACCGAATGCTTGGCATCGTCGATCGGCTGCTGATTGAGCCCGAAGCCGTTACCGTGGTGGACTTCAAATCTAACCTTGCGGTTCCAACCGCCCCCGAACACTGCCCCGAAGGGCTTTTGCGCCAAATGGGAGCCTATGCGGCGATGCTTGCGCAGATCTACCCGGACCGGCAGATCAACACCGGCATCCTCTGGACCCGCACCGCTGAGTATATGTCACTGCCACACAGTCTGGTGATGGACGCGCTTGATCGCGCGCCTCGCCTTGACGCCGCGCTGCCGGGTTCCTAGGTTCACCCTCCAAAGCCAGCCATGCAGGAGACACAGATGGCCACCCTTTCCGTGACAGACGACACGTTCGACGCAGAAGTGCGCAATTCCGACATCCCTGTGGTTGTCGATTTCTGGGCAGAGTGGTGCGGCCCCTGTAAGCAGATCGGCCCGGCGCTGGAAGAACTGTCTGCCGAAATGGACGGCAAGGTGAAGATCGTCAAAGTGAATGTTGACGAGAACCCGAACTCTCCGGCGCAAATGGGCGTGCGCGGCATCCCGGCGCTGTTCGTCTTCAAAGACGGTCAGGTCGTGTCGAACATGGCCGGCGCTAAGCCGAAAGCCGCGCTGCAAAGCTGGATCGAAGAGTCCATCTGATCCTCATGGGTGCGCCCAAGGGCGCACCTTACCCACCTATCCAACCAAAGCGTTGGAACCGAGCGTGGATTTTCTCCTTAACCTCCGCTCGCCCGGCATTGATCGACTGATCTTGCCAAAACCACCAAAGATATTTGGCGTACTGAACACGCGGGGCCGGGGTGCCCAACGTCTCTGGAAGTGACTCCAGCGTCGCGACGCGCGCGATATGGTGAAAGTCGATATCCGCCAGCAAGATCGCAGGCTTCCCGAAGAAATACCCATTGAACGCCGCGCTTGAATTTTGCGTCACAACGCAGTGGCAGGCGGGCAGGTGCTGCTCCATCCCTCCGGTCTCGCAAGTGAGGTGCGGGTACGCGCGCACCAGATCGGCCACGGCCTCGCGTTCGGTCTGAGTGTAGCTTTCCTTGGGGTGAAACGTCGCGATAACGGGTCTGTCCGTGGCTTGGGCAACCACCCGCAACATATCCAGCGGCGCACAGCGTTGGAAAGACCGGTGCTGGGTCAGCTTTCCTTGCAGCGGCACATAGATCGTGTCGCCATCGCGCGCCTCCAACCCCGGAAACAGACGGCCTCGCCAGAAGGTACGGAAACGCCGCGCCTCTTGGCCATCCACCTGCGCCGGTTCGAACGTGGCCTTCGCCACATCCCAATCCCACCGCTTATCCGTCTGCTCAATCTGCCAGAACGGGTAGTGATAGACGCGCCGGAACACGAGGCCCCTTTCGGACGCAGGCGGTTTCATATGGGTCAGCGTCAGGCCCTGCCCGGAATGGCGCGCGCCCATCGGGCGAAACTCTGGCTCAAGCCCTGCCTCATGCAGAACCTCCCCCACCAGCCGCAGGAAGTTATGGGCACCCGCTTGCGCCGACTGCCGCAGCCCATCTTCCAGAAATATCTGAACTTTTTCACCCGTCATCGCCGCGCAGGCTAGGGGCGCTAAGTGCCACGAGCAAGGGCTGACCTTGTGCCGACCTGCCCGCGCGTCCATATAGCGGCAAACCAGACGAAAGGACCCATCATGGCCGACAGCGATTTCCCCGGATGGCATGGCACGACGATCATCGGCGTGAAAAAGGACGGCAAGGTGGTCATCGCCGGGGACGGGCAAGTGTCGCTGGGTCAAACCGTGATCAAAGGATCCGCCCGCAAGGTGCGGCGGCTGTCGCCGGGGGGCTATGACGTCGTTGCCGGGTTTGCCGGGTCGACCGCTGACGCCTTCACCCTGCTGGAGCGGTTGGAGACGAAGCTGGAAGCGACGCCCGGCCAGCTTGCCCGCGCGTCCGTGGAACTGGCGAAGGATTGGCGCACGGATAAGTACCTGCAAAAGCTCGAAGCGATGCTGATCGTCTCGGACGGCAACGAGCTGTTCGTCATCACTGGCGCGGGCGATGTGCTGGAACCGGAACATGACGTGACGGCCATTGGCTCTGGTGGGAACTACGCGCTCGCCGCCGCGCGTGCGCTGATGAGCACCGATAAGGGGCCCGAAGAGATCGCCCGCGAAGCGATGCAAATTGCCGCTGATATCTGTGTCTATACCAATGGAAACCTGACGGTTGAGGAGATTTCGGCATGAGCGATTTGACCCCGCGCGAGATTGTCTCGGAACTGGATCGCTTCATCATTGGCCAGAATGATGCCAAGCGCGCCGTCGCTGTGGCCCTGCGCAACCGCTGGCGGCGCAAGCAACTGGCGGACGATCTACGGGATGAGGTCTATCCCAAGAATATCCTGATGATCGGCCCCACTGGCGTCGGCAAGACCGAGATCAGCCGCCGCCTTGCCAAGCTCGCCCGCGCGCCGTTTATCAAGGTCGAAGCGACGAAGTTCACCGAAGTCGGTTATGTTGGCCGCGATGTGGAACAGATTGTACGTGATTTGGTGGATGCCTCTATCTCCATGACCCGCGATCATATGCGCGAGGACGTAAAGGCCAAAGCCCTTGCCGCCGCCGAGGAACGTGTGATCGAAGCCATCGCAGGCACCGACGCGCGCGACAGCACGCGCGAGATGTTTCGCAAGAAGCTGAAATCGGGTGACTTGGACGACACGATGATCGACCTTGAAGTCGCTGATACCGCCTCTCCCTTCCCGACGATGGATATTCCCGGTCAGCCGGGGATGAATATGGGCGGTATGAACATAGGCGATCTGTTTGGGAAAGCATTCCAAGGCCGGACCGTGAAGCGGCGCCTGACCGTGGCCGACAGCTACGAAGTGCTGATTGGCGAAGAGGCGGACAAGCTTCTCGATGACGAACAAGTCACGCGCGCCGCTTTGGAAGCGGTGGAGCAGAACGGGATCGTGTTCCTCGATGAGATCGACAAAGTTGCCACCCGGCAGGATGCGCGCGGAGGCGAGGTGAGCCGCGAAGGTGTGCAGCGTGACCTGCTGCCTTTGATCGAAGGCACCACCGTGTCGACCAAGCATGGCCCGGTCAAAACCGACCATATCCTGTTCATCGCCTCCGGCGCGTTCCACATTGCCAAGCCGTCGGACCTGTTGCCGGAGTTGCAGGGGCGTTTGCCGATCCGGGTTGAGCTGCGCGCCCTGACCGAGGAAGACTTCGTGCGCATCCTGACCGAGACCGACAACTCGCTGACCAAGCAATATACCGCGCTGATGGGTACCGAGGAGGTGACGGTTTCTTTCACCGATGACGGTATCTCAGCACTCGCCCGCATCGCGGCAGAGGTGAATCAGTCCGTCGAAAATATCGGGGCGCGGCGGCTTTATACCGTGATGGAACGCGTGTTCGAGGATCTGTCCTTCGCCGCGCCAGACCGGGGCGGGGACGAAATCACCGTCGATTCCGCCTTTGTAGAGACGCATTTGGGCGAATTGACCAAGTCCACCGACATCAGCCGCTACGTTCTGTAACCGCGCACCGAACGGGCTGGCATCACCTTGCCCATGCGCATAACCTACGGCCAAGTTTCGATTGGTTTTCCCCAATGACACGCGTGGCCGTCTTTCTTGCGATATGCGCTCTGGCCGCCTGCGCGGACCGGACAGAAGCGCCGATCGTTCCGCAGGCTTTGGATATTGGCGCGGCGCAGACCGTTTTCATTGGTACGTCCCGGATCAAAACAGGCTCGGAATACGGCATCGGCCGGTCACCTCAGATGAGCTATCTGAACTCGGTCATTAGCCTGCCGCCCAACCGCGAGCCGGGTACGATTTCCGATGGTCGCGCAACGCCGGATCCGCAAAAGGACTTTGTGCTGACCTCGCTCACTCAGTTCCCTTCCGCGCAAAGCTTCGGCGCAGCAATTGGGCAAGACGCAGCGCGTAGGTCATCTTCGGACGTCATCACCGTCTATGTGCACGGGTTCAACAACAGCTTCGCCGATGCCGCGTTCCGCATGGCGCAACTTTCGCATGATCTAAAGATTGACGCCCCGGTGGTCAGCTATGCTTGGCCCAGTCGCGGCAACCCGCTTGGCTATGAATACGACGCCGACAGCGCCTTGTTCGCGCGCGATGGGCTGGCCGAGATGCTGCTGACGATCAACCAACATACAACTCATAAGGTTATCCTTGTCGCGCATTCTATGGGTGCGCGTCTGACGATGGAAACCCTGCGCCAACTGGAACTTTCGCGCCCCGGCTGGTCGGCGCGCGCGTTGGACGGGGTGCTTTTGATTTCGCCGGATGTGAATATTGATGTGTTCCGCTCGCAAGCCGCGCGGTTTCAGACAT
Source organism: uncultured Rhodobacterales bacterium (assembly GCA_964590545.1). Taxonomy (GTDB): domain Bacteria; phylum Pseudomonadota; class Alphaproteobacteria; order Rhodobacterales; family Rhodobacteraceae; genus Aliishimia. Next base: position 19,152 of record CAZPXE010000002.1, read on the forward strand.
GGCCGGAACCCTTCGTCATTTTCGCCTCGCGCCAGGATCGTTTCCTGCGCATTTCCGCTGCGCTTCGCGGAGAGAAGCGCCGTCTTGGAAATGTGGAGGACTTCGAAGAACTCTCTGACCTGCCAATAACCGTCGTTGACGTGACTGAATTCGAGGACGCTGACGCTGGCAATCACTTCGTTGCAGGGTCTTCGGCAAGCCTTCTGCGGCTCATCAATGCGGCGCGGAAGCTTGATGACGGGTTTCTGGAGGGCGCGCAGGGCACAAGCGTTTCTATCCTTGGCAGCAGTCGGCGCATCGGTCGACTGACCCAAGTGATACCAGAAGAGCTCCCATTTTGAAGACTGGCGATTTTCTAAAGCAAAACGTCCGTTGGCTCAGCGCTGGCGCATTGCTGATGTTCTTGTCTTCGTTCGGACAGACATTCTTCATTTCGCTGTTTTCAAACCCCATCCGCAGAGAATTTTCATTGTCCCACGGGGAATGGAGCACGATTTACGCCATCGGCACCGCCGCATCCGCCGCTGTGATGCTCTGGGCCGGGGGGTTGGTTGACCGCTTCAAAACACAGCATTTGGGCAGTCTGGTTCTGATGGGGCTGGCCGGTGCTTGCGTGTTCATGGCCTGGAACACGTCCGCGGGTTTGTTGATCGTTTCGGTGTTTCTGCTCCGGTTCTTCGGGCAAGGTATGGCGAGCCATTCTGCCGTCGTGGCCATGTCGCGTTGGTTTGTAGCCACGCGCGGGCGGGCGCTGGCCGTCAGCACCTTTGGCTTCACGATTGGCGAGGCGCTGTTTCCAATCCTGATCGTTGCCACGATGACCCTGCTGGATTGGCGACTTCTGTGGATCGGCGCGTGTCTGGTGGCGCTTTCGGGGCTGCCTTATCTGTGGTGGTCCCTGAAAACGGAGCGCAGCCCACAACAGCTTGCCGAAGAAAGCCAGAGCGTTGGCATGGAAGACCGGCACTGGTCGCGGCTGAACGCCCTTCGCCACCCACTGTTTTGGCTCATGATCCCGGCCTTGCTAGGGCCATCCGCTTTCAACACCGTATTCTTTTTCCATCATGCCCATTTTGCTGAAATCAAGGGAATGACGCAGCTTGCCTTGGTTTCACTTTTCCCGATCTACACGGTGGTATCCGTTTTCGCGGTGGCCGTGTCCGGCTGGCTCGTCGATCGTCTGGGAAGCGCGCGCAGTATACCGCTTTATCAACTGCCCCTTGTCTTGGGCTTCATGTGCTTTGCGCTGGCAGATGGCTGGCTGCTTATTGCTGCCGGGTTGGTCTGTTTGGCCCTCACATCCGGCGCCAATTCGACACTGCCCAACGTGTTCTGGGCTGAGTTTTACGGCACACGAAACATCGGAGCGATCAAGGCTATGGGAGCGGGGATTATGGTGCTGGGATCGGCGCTTGGCCCCTTGGTGACCGGCTATTTTATTGACTTTGGGATGGGCCTTGACCGTCAGTATTTCTGGGTCGCCGGCTTCTTTGTGATCACGACACTCAGCATGTTCGCAGGGATTTTGCGGTATCGCGATGCAGCTCCCGCTTACCGCGACCGCCTGAGGTAAACGTAGTAGGCCCCACCGCCGCCATGACTGATATGCGCTTCTGTCACTTGAAGCACCGCTGACGATAGCGGCGCCAATCGCAGCCATTGCGGCACCTGATGGCGCAAAACGCCGTAGCGCACCGGAATCGGGCCACCCGTATCGCGCTGCTTTCCCTTGCCTGTAATGACCAACAAGAGCCGCTTTCCACTCGAATGGGACGACAGAACAAACCGCGTCAGCGCCGCATGGGCACGGTCCAGCGTCATGCCGTGCAAATCGATCTTGGCCTCTGGTGACAGCTTGCCTTTGCGCAACTTCCGAAAGGCTTTCTGATCCATCTGGAGCGGGGATTTCGCCATCGATGTCGACAGATCCGGTGCAAGATCGTTGGTCATCTGTCCCCGCGCGCCCTTCAGTTTGAACTGGTGGGCTGGCCCTTGTCGGGGCATGTCGCGCGGGGCAGGATTTATAGACGGCGGAGATACTTGCGGCGCCGCCACAGATTTCGGCAACTCCGCTGTGTTCTGTGTGACCTTGGCCCAAAGCTCCAACTCGTCCGGGCGCAGCTTCCGGCCACTCATATCGCGCTTTCCGGTAGCAGGGCATAGGCGCGTTGGATGGGCAGCAATACAACCATGCGGCCGGGGTCTTTCAACTGCCCAGCCAAACGGCCCGCCTCATCCCCGGTTCCAAAGAAGATGTCCGCGCGCTGTGCGCCTTTGATGGCCGAGCCGGTATCCTGCGCGATCATCAGGCGACGCATTGGCCCGGCGCCATCTTTCTCGATCCAGACAGGCGCGCCAAGCGGGGTGAATTTCGGGTCCACCGCGACACTGCGCATCGTTGTGATTGAGCGGTTCATCGCCCCGAGCGGCCCCTTATCTGCCGGAACGCGCGTCACTTCGCGAAAGAACACATAAGACGGGTTGTGATAAAGCAATTCTTCGCCCGCCGCCGGATTGCGCCGCACCCAGTTCTTGATCGTTTCGGCGCTCGCCTGATGGGATTGCAACGTGCCACGCCGAATCAGCTCTTTGCCGATGGAGCGATAGGTATGCCCGTTGCTGCCACCATAGCCCACGCGCAGCACTCCACCTTCATTCAACCGGATGCGACCGGACCCCTGAATCTGCAAAAAGAACAGCTCCACCGGATCATCGACCCAAGCGATTTCCATGCCACGCCCGGCCATTGCGCCACCTTGCAAAATCTGGCGGCGCGAAAGCCACGGTTTGTTATTCGCAGCAGATGGGTAGCGGTAGAGCGGATAGCGGAAGCGGGATGAGCGATAGCGGGAGCCATCGAGTTCAGGTTCGAAGTACCCGGTAAACACCATATCCGCACCGTCTTCGATCAGGACCGGGCGGAAGAATAATTCAAAGAACTGGCGTGCGTTGGGTTGGTCCCGTCCGGCTTTGCACAGGGCACGCCAATCGGGGTCTTTGAAATCGCCGCAGGTGGACAGGAACACATCTAAGGCCGAGTGATGGTCATCCGCCGCCCAGCCGTTCAGATCATCAAAGGACAATATCTGATAGCTGGCATCCTCAGCCGCAGCGGACGCCATGTTCAGGCCGAAGCCAAGGACCGCTGCAGCAACGCCACGGATCACGCATCTGTAGAAACGAGAAGCCAATTCGGATCGTCGGTGCCCATCTTGCGTGCGAAGGCCCACACGTCTTTCTGGCGTTTAATTTCCGTTGCACTGCCTTCGATGATCTCGCCCGCGTTGTCACGCACGGCAGAAGTCAGTTCCCCGACAAAGCGGATCGTCAGTTCGGCCTCCTGCGTGTCTTCGTCAAACGTTGCATCAACCACGGACACTTCGCGCACGCCGATAAACTCTGCCTCGATGGTCAGACCTTGGCTCTCGCGCGCCTCGACCCCTTCGGCAAAGCTGTCATAGATGTCCTCGGCGAGGAACGGCTTGATATCGGCAAGCTCGCCGCGCTCATATCCCATCACGATCATCTCATAGGCACCGCGCGCACCGCCGACAAATTCGGTGACGGAAAAGGCCGGCTCGATGTCCTTCATCCGGTACAGCGCTTGGGCCGCATCGGAATCCTCTTCCACGTGGTCCACGATATCGCGATCCGGGCCACCTTCGATCACCTCGAAATCCTGTCGCCGGGATGTTTCCATCTTCGGCTTTGGCGCGTCCGGCCGCTCGAACCCCTCGCGGGTTCCCAACACGCTTTTCAGCCGCAGGATCAAAAACACGGCAATCCCTGCCAAAACCAGAAGCTGCAACAACGGCGAATTCTGCATATATACCTCGTATCGGGCGAAAGTGGTAAGTTTGCGTCTCGCACCCTATGTAGGGGCGCAAGGCGGTCAAGTCCACTGGCTGCCACGGGGAAGGAGCCTTCGTACATGTGGCTGTTGATCGCATTTATTGGCGTACCGCTGATTGAAATCGCTTTGTTCATTCAAATTGGCGGCGCAATTGGCCTTTGGTCGACACTGGCAATCGTTGTTTTAACTGCTGTTTTAGGGACTTTCATGGTCAAGCAGCAGGGGGCAATGGCGATATCTGACCTGCGCAACCAGATGACAGGTATGAAAGACCCGACCGAGGCGTTGGCCAATGGGGCGATGATTCTGTTTTCCGGCGCATTGTTGCTTACACCGGGGTTTTTCACCGATGCGATGGGGTTTGCCCTGTTGATCCCCGGTATTCGCAAAGCGGTGTTCAATTATCTTCGGCAACGGGTGAAGGTGCAGAGTTTCGCGCAGAAACATCCCGCGCATCATTCGCAAGGCGGTGGCCCGGTCATAGATGGTGAATTCGAGGATCTGACAGCAGGGCCCGACCCGCAGGCAGAGCCCCGCCGAACACAGGGCCCCTCTGGCTGGACCGATTCCGAACAGAAGGATTGAGGGTCAGGCCCGGACCTGATAGGGGGACTCCGACAGATTTAATGGAGTTTCCAATGGCCGACGAACAAGCCGCCGCCCCACAACAACAAGTCAACATGCGCGTCCTCGGACAATTCGTGCGCGATATGTCTTTCGAAAACATCATGGCGCAACAAGGCGCCGCGACGGATGTGCAACCCGATGTGCAGGTTCAGGTGAACCTTGATGCCAAAAAGCGCTCGGTCGAGAACCAGTACGAAAGCTCAATCAAGCTGAACGTAACATCGAAAGCCAAAGGCGGAGATGCGGTTCTGTTCGTGTTGGAGATCGACTATGTCGGTATCTTCAATATCGAAAATGTGCCGGATGAGCAGCTGCACCCGTTCCTGTTGATCGAATGCCCGCGCATGATTTTCCCGTTCCTGCGCCGTGTTGTCAGCGACATCACCCGTGATGGTGGCTTCCCGCCGCTGAACCTGGAAAACATCGATTTCCTCAGCATGTATCGCAGCGAGATCGCACGCCGTCAGGAACAGCAAGGCACCGAAGCGCCCAAAGCGGACGCCTAAGCCTTATTTAGAAGACCACATCGCGCCGTCCCCGAGCTTTTCAACAAAAGCCTCGTGGGCGGCGCGTTCGTTTTCGGTGATCTTTGTGGCCAGCGGGCGGGGGCGTTGAGGCACGGTCCACACCTCTGACTGGCCTTGGGTGATGGAGGTGGCCGCAGTGCTCAGGCCAAAATCCGGCTGACGCCCGCCAATTAACTCCAGATACACCTCAGCCAGTATCTCACTATCAAGCAAAGCACCGTGCAGGGTTCGCGAACTGTTGTCGATGTTGAACCGGCGACACAATGCATCGAGCGAGGCAGGCGAGCCGGGAAACTTCTTGCGCGCGATCAAAAGCGTATCAATCGCTTGGTCATAGGGGAGTTGCCGCAAACCCATCCAGCCAAGTTCAGCGTTCAGGAATTTCATATCAAAGGCGGCGTTGTGGATGACCAGCTTGGCATCGCCGACGAAGTCTAGAAATTCCTGCCCGATCTGAGCGAATTTCGGTTTGTCGGCCAGAAACTCATCCCCCAGCCCATGCACCTCAAACGCTTCTTGGGGCATCGACCGTTCAGGGTTTATATATTGGTGATAGTTCCGGCCTGTCGGCATATGGCCTTCTAATTCCACCCCGCCAATCTCGACGATGCGGTCGCCGCTTTCGGGATCGAAGCCAGTGGTTTCGGTGTCGAGTACGATCTCACGCATCTGCTATCTTGCTCCGTATATCCGAGACGATTTCACCCACCTGTTCCCGGGCATGGTCCAAGGTGTCTGTTTCAATCACGTAATCCGCGCGGGCACGTTTTTCTTCCGCTGGGAGTTGCTTGGAGCGGATCATATCCAGTTGCTCCAGCGTCATCGTCCCGCGTGCCAGAACGCGCTCGGTTTGGGTGTTCTTATCAATATAGACCGTTGCGACTGCATCGACCTTGGCGTTGCCGCCAGTTTCAAACAAGAGGGGGATGTCCAACACGACGATATCCGCCTGTGCTTGGGCCATAAACTGTGCACGATCTTCCCCGACCAAGGGATGCACGATGCGTTCGATGGTTTTCAAAACCGCCGGGTTTTCGGCGATCAATGCCTTGAGGGCATCCCGTGACACTGCAGCATCGACAATAGCTTTGGGCAGGGCCGCCCCCATTGGCGCAACCGCAGCACCACCCTTGGAATAAAGACGGTGAACAGCCGCATCCGCATCCCACACTGCGCAACCGAGTTCGGCAAACATTTGGGCAGTCGTCGATTTGCCCATCCCGATGGAGCCTGTCAGCCCGAGTTTGAACATCAGCGCAGAGCCGCCGCGCGGGCTGACATATCCACCTCTGGACGCATGCCGAACCAGCGTTCGAAACCGGGCACGGCTTGGTAAAGCAACATGCCCAGACCGTCTACTGTAATGCATCCCGCTGCATCCGCCGCTTCGAGCAACCGGGTCTTCAACGGTGTATAGACCAAATCGGTTACGATCATACCGGGGCGCAGCCCGTCCAATGGCACCCGCAGTTCGGCCTGGCCAACCATGCCAAGGGAGGTGGTGTTCACCACAAGGCTCGCCTCATCAATCATATTCCCGGCTTTGACCCAGTCAAACACCGTCACGCGATGACCAAAATCGCTCACCAGCTTTTCAGCTCGCACCCGCGTCCGGTTGGCGACCATTACCTCTGGAACACCTGCATCCAACAGGGACGCCACAACAGCCCGCGCCGCGCCCCCAGCGCCAAGCACCGCAGCAGGGCCAGATTTCGGGTCCCAATTCGGAGCGCCGGTCCGCAGGTTCTCGACGAAGCCGTAACCGTCGGTGTTGTCGGCATGAATTTTCCCATCTTTGCGGAAGATCAGGGTGTTCGCCGCTCCGATTACCGTGGCACGGTCCGTCACCATATCCGCGATACCGATGATGGCTTCCTTATGGGGGATCGTAACGTTCACGCCGACAAATCCCTGTTTGGGCAGCGTGCGAATGACCCGCTCTAAATCCTGCGGTGCGACATCCATCGGGATGTAGTAGCCGGGCAGGCCCAACTGCTTTAGCCAGTGTCCGTGCAATTTGGGAGACCGCGAATGGGCAACCGGGCTTCCGATCACGCCAGCTAATGGAATTTTCTCGCTCATCAGCTCTCAAGCTCCCCGCGCAGCACCAGATAGTTTACAACCTCAAGCAGGGGCAGCCCCAAGACATTGAAGTAATCACCCTCAATCCGGGTGAACAGGCGCACACCTTCTTCTTCCAGCTTATAGGCACCGACGGCGTGCTGAATGCTCTCCCAGTTGCGATCAACGTAGTCGGAAATATAGGCCTCGGAAAGGGCGCGCATATGCAAGGTCACCTTGCCAACATGTCGCCAGATCGGCTTACCGCCTTCATAGATAACAGCCGCGGACAGGAGGTGGTGGCGTCCACCTTGCATATCGGCGAGTTGCTGTTTCGCATCCGCGGGTGAGGCAGGCTTCGACAGCAGATCCCCTTTGAAATCCAACACCTGATCGCAGCCCATCACCATCTTGTCTGGCTGCTTATCACTCACCTTCCGGGCTTTACTTTCCGCAAGACAATCCGCGATGTCGCGCGGCGGTGCCTCTTCGGCCATCAAGGCGCGCTTAATACTTTCTTCATCAATGCGTGCTTTTATCACGTCATGAGATATACCCGCCTGCGTGAGCAGGGTTGAACGGATCGCTGAGCCAGAGGCGAGGACCATGTGGACAGACATGGGAAAAACCCTGTGGAAGACTGCGGTAATCTGTTGGGATGAACATGCCCGATCTGTGCATGATCCCGGTGTTCATCTGATGTCCGCCAAACATCCCAGCTTTGCAAGCCTGTTATCACCTTGGGATAAGGATAAGTCGTTGGCCGGGATAAGCGCGCGGTATCATTGGTTATACCCAAATTATACAGATGTTTTCCGCGGCGAGGTAGTATTCTAAACTATTGATATTAAATTACTTAATGTCCAGAAAACCGGGTTTTTCTGCATTTGGAGGCAAATCTGTGCACATGTGTTTAACCATGTGAAAAACTCGTTAATCCACAGGTTTCGCGCTGCCTACAAATACAACATTCCTTTTATACTTATATATTATTAAGAGAGGGGTACCGATCGGAGTACGCCCATGACCATCTGGGAAAACATCGCTTTCACGATTTACCCATGGGTGAAGTCCTTGCACATCATGGCGGTGATCTCTTGGATGGCGGGTCTGTTTTATTTGCCTCGGCTCTTCGTCCATCACGCGGAACGTGCCGGGCAGGCAGGCGAGACCCATGAGACATTCGTGATGATGGAGCAGAAACTGCTGAAAGTCATCATGAACCCAGCGATGATTGCCACATGGGTGTTTGGTCTGATCATGGTTTTCACACCCGGCATCGTCGATTGGTCTTTTATCTGGCCCTGGACTAAGGCGGCGGCCGTGCTTGGGATGACGTGGTTTCACCATTGGCTCGTGCAGCGCCGCAAAGAGTTCATGACATCTGAGAATACGCGAAACGGGCGGACCTATCGCATTATGAACGAGGTTCCGACGCTGCTGATGGTCGTCATCGTCTTCTCAGTCGTGGTGAAGTTCTGAGAGTTCAACATTGACTCGAGGCGGAGCGGCGCTTAGCTAGACGTCGCACCCCGTCCGGGGACCGCACCTTCACATACCGAATTTAAAGGCGCTGGGCTTTGGCTTGGTGATATCTGCGCATGAGCACTGAACGGCTGAACCTCGCTGATCTTAAAGCAAAGAGCCCTAAAGACCTGTTGGCGATGGCCGAGGAGCTTGAGATCGAGAACGCCTCGACCATGCGCAAGGGCGAGATGATGTTCCAGATCCTCCGTGAGCGGGCGGATGAAGGCTGGGAAGTCTCGGGCGATGGTGTTCTGGAAGTGCTGCAAGACGGATTCGGCTTCCTTCGCTCACCGGAAGCGAACTATTTGCCGGGTCCGGATGACATCTATGTGTCGCCTGAAATGACCCGCAAGTTTTCGCTGCGCACCGGGGATACGATTGAAGGCGTGATCAAAGCGCCGGACGATAATGAGCGCTACTTCGCGCTGGTGAGCGTGACGCTGATCAACTTCGAAGACCCTGAAAAAGCGCGCCACAAGATCGCCTTCGATAACCTGACGCCGCTTTATCCCGATGAGCGTTTCAATATGGAGGTCGATGACCCGACCGTCAAAGACCGTTCTGCGCGGATCATCGATCTGGTGGTGCCGATCGGGAAAGGGCAACGCTCGCTCATCACGGCGCCGCCGCGTACAGGTAAGACGGTTCTGCTGCAAAACATCGCCAGCTCGATCGAGAAAAACCACCCCGAATGTTACCTGATCGTGTTGCTGATCGACGAACGGCCGGAAGAGGTGACGGATATGCAGCGGTCCGTGAAGGGTGAGGTGATCTCCTCCACCTTCGACGAGCCTGCCACGCGCCACGTTGCCGTGTCTGAGATGGTGATCGAAAAAGCCAAGCGTTTGGTCGAGCATAAACGAGATGTTGTTATTCTTCTCGACTCGATCACAAGACTTGGTAGAGCGTTTAACACAGTTGTGCCGTCATCAGGCAAAGTTCTGACCGGTGGTGTGGACGCAAACGCGTTGCAACGTCCGAAGCGGTTCTTTGGTGCCGCCCGGAATATCGAAGAGGGTGGCTCGCTGACCATCATCGCAACTGCGCTGATTGATACGGGCAGCCGGATGGACGAGGTGATCTTCGAAGAATTCAAAGGTACAGGTAACTCTGAAATCATTCTGGATCGCAAAATTGCCGATAAGCGCGTCTTCCCAGCGATTGATATTCTCAAGTCTGGAACGCGGAAAGAAGATCTCTTGATCGAAAAAGGCGATCTGGCGAAAACCTTTGTCCTGCGCCGTATCCTGAATCCGATGGGGACCACGGATGCGATTGAGTTCTTGATCTCGAAACTCAAGCAAACGAAAACCAACAGCGATTTCTTTGACTCAATGAACACGTAAAACGCTCGGGCGGAGTATTTGCTCCTATGGACACCATCTTTGCCCTTGCCACAGCGCCCGGTCGTTCCGGTGTGGCGGTTATACGCGTATCTGGACCCAAGGCGCAGATGTCAGCGCAGAAAATCACCCGCAGACAGTTAAAGCCGCGGCAGGCTACATTGTGCGATCTTCGTGGTTCTCAGAACGAGTTGATTGATTCCGCGTTGGTTCTGTCCTTTCCTGCGCCGAACAGTTTCACCGGAGAAGATGTTGTCGAGTTTCATACACATGGAAGCCGGGCGGTCACCGATTTGCTTCAGCGAGAGCTTGCCACTTTCGATGAACACCGACCAGCTGAAGCTGGCGAGTTTACACGGCGCGCTCTGACCAATGGAAAGATGGACCTCGCTCAGGTCGAAGGCCTTGCCGATGTTCTGGAAGCACAGACGGCGCAACAGTTGCGGTTGGCACAAACATCACTCACGGGTGAGTTTTCGGCATTTATCACTGAACTGCGAGAGAAGGTAACCCGCGCGGCTGCCTTGCTTGAAGCGACAATTGATTTCGCCGATGAGGACGTTCCAGAGGATGTAACACCAGAGGTTGTTGGCCTCCTCAATGAGATTTTGGGTAAGCTTCAAGAGCAGATACAAGGATTTCAATTTTCAGAACGGCTCAAGAATGGGTTTGAAGTTGCGATTGTCGGACAACCGAACGTAGGCAAGTCGACCCTTCTAAACGCCCTGGCTGGCCGTGATGCAGCGATTACGTCTAAGCACGCTGGAACAACGCGCGATGTGATTGAAGTTCAGATGGACTTATCCGGCATACCCGTGACTTTTCTGGATACCGCCGGTCTGCGTGAAACAGAAGATGATATTGAATTGGCCGGCATCAGGCTTGCGATGCGACGGATGGAACAAGCCGATATTCGAATTTTCCTTGTCGAGGGCAATGAGGATCTTGGAGTCGAGCGACGCAAGAGTGATCTTGTGGTCAAGGCGAAGCAAGATGAGGACGTAGCTGGGCTTTTGGGCGTGTCAGGTAAGACCGGTGCGGGCATTAGCCGATTGGTGGAGCTATTGACCTCGGAACTTTCGGATCGTGTGTCTTTCGCGGGCATGGCGACGCGGGAGCGACACATCAATGCTATGAAGAGTGCCTTGAAATACTTGGAAAGCGCTGGTGATCTTGTTGCCAGCGGTTCCGCCCAGTATGATGTCGCGGCGGAAGAAATGCGCGCTGCTCGGCACACGCTTGGGTCAGTGATTGGCAATGTAGACGTTGAGAATTTGCTCGATGTGATTTTCTCGAGTTTTTGCGTCGGCAAGTAATGGAGTGTTTCACGTGAAACAATTCGATTTTGATGTCGTAGTCGTCGGTGGTGGTCATGCAGGATGCGAAGCTGCGCATGTTGCTGCTCGGATGGGCGCGCGTAGTTGTCTCGTAACTATGTCCAAGGCCGACCTTGGTGTTATGTCCTGCAATCCTGCGATTGGTGGGTTGGGTAAAGGGCATCTGGTGCGCGAAATTGATGCGCTGGACGGAGTCATGAGTTCTGTAGCAGACCAGTCTGGCATTCAATTTCGTCTATTGAACCGAAGAAAAGGACCGGCGGTGCAGGGGCCCCGGACACAATCAGACAGAAAGCTGTACCAAGCTGCCATGAAGCAAGTCACGGCGTCACAATCCAACCTAACGGTTATCGAGGGCGAAGTTGTGGACTTTGTTTTAGCGTCCGATGCGGTTCGCGGCGTAAAGCTGGCAGATGGAAGTGTGATATCAGCGCAGAACACTATTCTGACAGCCGGAACTTTCTTGAGGGGGATTGTTCATATTGGCGACAAGTCTTTCGAAGGAGGGCGGATGTCCGACAAGGCTTCCGTTCGTCTATCGGAGCGACTGGATGATTGGTCTTTACCATTAGGGCGATTGAAGACCGGTACCCCGCCCCGTTTGAGTAGTCGGTCGATTGATTGGTCGGAATTGGAGATGCAGCCCGGCGACGACGACCCAACGTTCTTTTCGTTTTTGACGGAAACCTGCAAAGCAAGGCAGATTTCTTGTGGCATTACGCACACCAATGAACGGACCCACGATATAATTCGCCAAAACCTTGGTCGATCAGCAATGTACGGAGGGCATATTGATGGGGTTGGTCCACGATATTGCCCGTCGATCGAGGATAAGGTGGTTCGGTTTAGCGAGAAGACGTCGCATCAGATCTTCCTAGAGCCAGAAGGCCTCGATACGGATGTTGTCTATCCCAACGGGATCTCGACTTCATTGCCCGTGGATGTTCAGGAGGAGTATGTGCGCAGCATAGCTGCTTTGGAGTCGGCGGAAATTCTCCAACCCGGCTATGCAATTGAGTATGACTATATTGATCCCCGTGCACTGGATAGCGCGCTGAAGCTGAAATCCGTTGATGGTCTTTTTCTTGCCGGTCAGATCAACGGGACAACAGGATATGAAGAAGCTGCCGCGCAGGGCATCGTTGCGGGTATCAATGCGGCGCGGGCGGCGATGAGTTTGGATCCGGTCAAGTTCCACAGATCAGATAGCTATATCGGCGTAATGATCGATGATTTGACGACCCGAGGGGTAACCGAGCCCTATCGCATGTTCACGTCTCGGGCGGAGTACCGGCTAAGTCTACGTGCGGACAATGCGGATCAACGCCTAACGCCATTGGGCTTGGAAATTGGGTGTATTGGAAAAGAGCGCGAACAGGCGTTTGTCAGCAAGATGGGGTCGCTTGAAATAGGCCGAGCCACGCTTCGGGGTAAGACGTTTTCGCCGCAGGAGTTGATTTCATACGGACTGAAAGTCAGTCGTGACGGCCAACGACGCAGTTTGGAAGACATGCTCGCGTTTCCGGATGTGTCGATCGCGGACTTGGAACCGATAGATGAGCGCATTCAATCTCTGGATCAGGGTACAAAGGAACAACTCGAGCGTGAGTGCATGTATGTTAAGTATCTAGATCGCCAGGCACGAGATATCGCGGCGCTGAAACGTGATGAAGAGCACATAATTCCCGCAGAGTTCGATTACTTTGCTGTTGAGGGGTTATCGAAAGAGCTGCGAGG
>CAZPXE010000002.1:32263-40021 GCA_964590545.1 uncultured Rhodobacterales bacterium
TTTCTTCGCCGTGCAATCTCAGAACTTGATCTCAACACCAAGGTTCAAAGTGTGCGAATTGAGAAACTTGCCCACCAAGCTGCGAATGTGGTTTCAGCGCGCGCCTTGGCTCCGTTGGAAAAACTGCTGGAGTACGCGCACACCCAATTGGACGACGGAGGGGTCGCGGTTTTTCCCAAGGGCCGAACTTGGAAGCAGGAGGTGGACCGGGCTAAGGAGGCATGGCATTTTGATTTGACTGCCAGCCCAAGTGTGACAGACAGTGATGCGTCTATCCTGAAATTTCGAAACATAAGAGCAGCGTAGAAAATGTTTCATAAGCAGCCGAAAATCATAGCTGTCGCTAACCAGAAGGGCGGTGTTGGTAAGACAACGACGTCGATCAATCTCGCAACTGCTCTTGCAAAGCAAAACCGCAAAGTCCTTCTGGTCGACTTGGACCCACAAGGGAATGCGTCGACTGGGCTCGGGATCGAACAAGAAGCCCGAGAGTACACGACCTATGATCTGATCCTCACCGAGGGCGTGCAGTTGGAGAATTTGGTGTTACCCACGCGCTGCGAGGGTCTCAGTATTATACCAGCTACCGTGGATCTAAGCTCGGCAGACCTTGAACTGGTGTCGAACGAAAAACGAAGCTTCCTGTTGCACGATGCGTTGCGGCAGCCTCAGATCGAAAGCTATGCGTTCGATTATGTTTTGATCGACTGCCCGCCTTCGCTGAACCTGTTGACGGTAAATGCGATGATTGCGGCCCATTCCGTTTTGGTTCCATTGCAAAGTGAGTTTTTTGCTTTGGAGGGATTGTCGCAACTTATGCTCACCATTCGCGAGGTGCGAGAGCTTGGTAACCCAAAACTCAGGATAGAAGGCGTTGTTCTTACGATGTATGATGGCCGCAATAATCTGTCGCAACAAGTCGAAGATGATGCGAGGCAAACGCTGGGAGACGTTGTATTCAAGACGATGATCCCAAGAAACGTTCGGCTGAGCGAAGCACCGTCCTTTGCGATGTCCGTTCTGGACTACGATCCGGATTCCAAGGGTGCTCAGGCGTATCGCGATCTGGCACACGAAATACTGCAACGGCAAAGCTAGGGGGAAGCGCATGGCAAAGTCTGATAAGAAGCGAGGTTTGGGCAGAGGTCTGTCCGCGTTGATGTCTGACGTGAGTATGGATCCTCCGCGAGACGCTGAACAAGCTGTATCGACGGCCGAAGCGTCTATCCCAATCGAATGGGTTCATCCCAATCCGGATCAGCCGCGCAAGACCTTCACGCCTTCGGATATGGATGACCTTGTCGCGTCGGTAAAAGAGAAGGGCATCATTCAACCTCTTGTCGTTAGGAAAGTTGGTGACGCCGAATATCAACTGGTGGCAGGAGAGCGCCGCTGGCGGGCTGCGCAGGCTGCTAATCTGCATAATGTGCCAGTTGTCGTGCGAAACTTCACGGACGCTGAAGTTCTGGAAATCGCAATTATTGAGAACATTCAGCGCGCTGACTTAAACCCAATCGAAGAGGCCGCTGGATATCGTCAGTTGATGGAACGATTTGGCCATACACAGGAAAAGTTGGCAGAGGCTTTGGGCAAAAGTCGGAGCTACATTGCCAACTTGCTGCGACTGTTGCAGTTGCCGGAAAAGGTCCAAGACCTCTTGCAGCAGGGAAAACTGTCCGCCGGTCACGCCCGAGCTTTGATTACAAGCGAAAACGCTGAAGTCTTGGCTGAACAAGTCGTCAAGCAAGGGCTTTCAGTTCGTCAAACTGAGGCATTGGTCAAAGGCGGTGAAAAACCGCTCGGAAAGGATCAGCAGCAGCGTTCACAGATTACTGAGAAAGATGCTGACACAAAAGCGCTGGAAGGTGATCTCTCTGCTGCGCTGGGAATGAAGGTTGTCTTGGATCACAAGCCAGGCTCTGAAAGTGGTGCGATGACGATCAAGTACATGTCGCTGGAGCAGCTAGACGAGCTGTGCCAAAAGCTAAGCAGTTAGTCCGACAGAAGCCGGGTCAGAATTGCATTGGTCAACGGGACTGCGTCGGGCAATACGCGCAGAACGTCGTCGGTTAACGACACTGCGCCTTCTTCCTGAAGGGCCGTTAGCGCATCTGCGTTCAAGCGGGTTGAGCCAAATGTTCTGAAACGGTCGATCGCGACACCTTCCCGCAGGCGGATGTTCATCAAAAGATATTCTTGCGCCTGCTCTTCAGCGCTAAGGACGCTGCGCTGCTGTGTTTCATAGGGCCCATTCGCAGCGTCTAACCACAGTCTCGGATTGGCTGTGGCTTCAGTCGCATATTTGTATCCAGCGGAATCCGTCAAACGCCCATGCGCACCCGGCCCGATACCAATGTAGTCGCCATATCGCCAATAAACGAGGTTGTGCCGGGACTGCTCTGCGGGCTCCGCGAAGTTTGATACCTCGTAATACGGCAAACCCGCATCTTCGCAGATATCCAATGTCAGCTGATACATATCGGCGGCTAGGTCATCGGTTGGCAGGCCGGACAGCTTTCCTGCGTTGTATCGATCGCCAAACGCGGTCCCGTCTTCGATAGTTAGCTGATACAGGGAAAAATGCGAAAAGCCCCTTGTTAGAGCCGCTTTCAGCTCAGATTCCCACTCAGAAAGGGATTGATCCTGACGCGCATAGATCAGGTCGAAACTGCAACGATCAAATTGGGACTGGGCGATATCCATTGCATTGAACGCTTCATCCACGGAATGAAGGCGCCCCAGTTTCTTTAGATCAATGTCATTGAGGGCTTGAACGCCAAGGGATACGCGGTTCACCCCTGCCGACCGGAACGCCCTGAACTTTTCTGCCTCGACGGAGGATGGATTGGCCTCGAGCGTGACTTCGAAGTCGTTGGCAATTCTCCAGTGTGTCGCGATGCGGTTCAGAACTGCGTCGACCGTGTCTGGGGCCATCAAGCTGGGTGTGCCGCCGCCGATGAAGACAGAATTGAGAACGCGGTCTTGGGTGGTTTCAGCGGCGCGGTCGATTTCGCGCAGATAGGCGGACTTCCATGCGTCTTGGTCGATGAACCGGGCGACATGGCTGTTGAAATCGCAATAGGGGCACTTTGCTTCGCAGAACGGCCAGTGCAGATACAGACCGAACCCGCCATTCTGCCAATCCTGCATCAGAACAGAGCCGCGACCATTTTTTCCAGCGCACGTGCCCGATGGCTGATGGCATTCTTTTGATCCCACGTCATCTCGGCAAAGGTGATGTTATGACCTTCCGGGACAAAGATAGGATCATACCCATGTCCCTCGCGTCCACGCGGGGGCCAAATCAACGAGCCGTCGATATGACCTTCGAAAACGGCGTCTTCCCCATCTGGCCAAGCCAAAACCAAGGTCGCGCAGAACCGTGCAGTGCGGGGATATGGCGCGTCTTTGTCGTTGAGGAGCTTTGTCGTCTTCTCCATCGCCATCATAAAGTCGCGCCCGTTCGGGGTTTCCGCCCAATCGGCGGTATACACACCGGGGGCACCTTCCAGCGCGTCAACCTCAATGCCGCTATCGTCGGAGAGGGCGGGAAGCCCAGTTGCCTGCGCGGCGGCATGGGCTTTGATCCGCGCATTGCCGACAAAAGTTGTTTCGGTTTCCTCCGGCTCCGGCAGGTTATGATCCGCTGCGCCAAAGACTTTCAAACCCCGCGGCTCAAGAAGTCCGCGCAGTTCGTCCAGCTTACCTGCGTTATGCGTGGCGAACAGTAATGTATCGCCGGTCAGCTTCCGGGTCATGCCACCGCTGCCAGTTGCAGCGCGGCAAGTTCGGAAACGCCTTTCTCGGCCAGATCCATCAGCGTGTTCATCTGGTCGCGCGAATAGGTCGAGCCTTCGGCTGACATCTGAACTTCGATCAGTTTGCCAGAGCCGAGCATGACGAAGTTTCCATCAACGCCCGCTTCGCTGTCTTCGGGGTAATCCAAATCGAGCACGGGCTGTCCGGCATAGATACCGCAACTGACAGCCGCGACCGGATCGACCAGCGGGTCAGACACGACATCGCCGGTTTTCATCAGCTTATTCACGGCTAGACGCAGCGCGATCCATCCCCCGGTGATTGACGCGCAACGGGTTCCGCCATCAGCTTGCAGCACGTCGCAATCGACGGTGATTTGCCGCTCGCCAAGCGCGACACGATCCACGCCCGCGCGCAGACTACGACCGATCAGCCGTTGAATTTCTACGGTCCGCCCGCCTTGCTTGCCGGCGGTTGCTTCGCGCCGCATCCGCGTGTTCGTTGCACGGGGTAGCATGCCATACTCTGCTGTCACCCAGCCAAGACCGCTGCCCTTGATGAAGGGCGGCACACGGTCTTCGATGGTGGCGGTGCAGAGCACATGCGTTTCACCCACCTTGATCAGGCACGAGCCTTCCGCGTGTTTCGTAAAGCCTGTTTCAATAGAAACAGCCCGCATTTCGCTTATGTCTCGTCCAGATGGTCGCATGGTGCCCTCGCCTAATTCTATGTCCCCCGATACCGCCTAGCCGAACCGGGGCGCAACCCCGATTGACCTTTTCGCCCAGCGGTCTTTAATGATGACCTGGTGCAAAGGTCGACTGATGACAGAGAATTCGAACCTGTTAAACGAAATGAACGACCGCTCCCGCGAGGTGTTTCGCCGGGTGGTCGAGAGTTATCTTGAATCGGGCGATCCGGTTGGCTCACGCACGCTGACGCGCGATTTTTCCGAGAAAGTTTCAGCCGCAACTATCCGCAACGTGATGCAAGACCTTGAATATCTTGGTCTGCTTGACAGCCCGCATGTCAGTGCCGGCCGCATCCCAACGCAGATGGGCTTGCGTATGTTCGTTGACGGAATTCTGGAAGTGGATGTCCCTAACGATGGCGACCGCGAAAAGATCGATGCGACGCTGGGCGACAATAGCGGGGACGTTGGCTCGCTGCTGGATCGGGTTGGCTCGGCTCTGTCTGGTGTCACGAAGGGCGCATCTTTGGTGCTCGCACCCAAGCAAGAAGCCGCCATCAAGCATATCGAATTCGTCCCGCTGGCACCGGATCGGGCTTTGGTTGTTCTGGTTTTTGCCGATGGTCATGTTGAAAACCGCCTGTTCACACCGCCGCTGGGACATACGCCAAGCTCCCTCAGGGAAGCTGCCAATTTTCTGAACGCGGTCATTGAAGGCCATACCCTGTCCGACGCACAAAAAGTCGTGCGCTCCGAGATTGAATTGCGCCGACAAGAGCTCGATGAACTGGCCCGCGGCCTTGTGGAAAACGGCATCGCGATCTGGTCTGAAGGCGGCGCACAGCAGGAGCGGCTGATTGTGCGTGGCCGCTCGAATCTGCTGAACGAAGATGACCACGGCACAGAGTTGGAGCGTGTTCGAGTCCTGTTTGACGACCTCGAACGCAAACAGGATATCGCCGAGTTCCTTGAATTGGCTGAAACCGGCGACGGTGTGCGCATTTTTATCGGTTCTGAGAACAAACTTTTCTCACTTTCGGGTTCCTCTTTGGTGGTTTCTCCCTATATGAACGCGGACCGTAAGGTCGTCGGCGCAGTGGGCGTCATTGGGCCGACCAGATTGAACTATGGGCGTGTGGTGCCCATCGTGGATTACACGGCGCAGCTTGTCGGAAAGCTGTTGACCGATCGAAGCTGAGGGCAGGGCATGGCTGAGCCGAAAGAGAATGATTTCCTGGACGATTTCGCTGCGGCGGAGGATGAGGGCGAGTTTTCCCTAGATGAGCTTGCCGAAGGCGCCGATCAGGTTTCAGGTCTTGAAGAGTTCGAGGCCATTAAAGCTGAGCGCGATGAGTTGAAGGATCGCTTCATGCGCGCGTTGGCCGATGCCGAGAACGCCCGCAAACGCTCTGACAAGGATCGGCGCGAGGCTGAGAACTACGGCGGCTCGAAACTGGCTCGTGATATGCTCCCGGTTTACGACAACATGAAACGCGCGCTTGAAGCGGCTGAATCCATCAAGTCTGAAGACAATGCCGCCCTTATCGAAGGCGTCGAGCTGACCATGCGCGAGCTGTTGAACGTCTTCTCCAAGCACGGCATGACGTTGATTTCACCAGAAGTCGGCGACCGCTTTGACCCACAACAGCATCAGGCGATGTTCGAAGCCCCGGTTCCGGGAACCAAAGCAGGCGACATAATTGATGTCGCGGGCGAAGGGTTCATGCTGCATGACCGATTGCTGCGCCCCGCGCAGGTCGGTGTATCGTCCATGCCCGCCAGCTAGGATTTCTGCGCGTCCTTCAGTTTGTAAAGCAAGTCGAGCGCGTCGCGCGGGCTTAACTCGTCCGGTTGGATTTCGTCCAATAAGTCGAGTGCGGGTGACGGCGTCGGTTTTGATGCCATCGGCGGTGGCGCGGCTGAGAATAGCGGTAAGTCGTCTATGACAGCGGCGGGTGAGGTTTTGCCCGCGCGATTGCCTTCTTCCAACGCGTCCAGAACCGTCCGTGCACGGTCGATCACGGCGGGGGGCAACCCGGCCAGCTTCGCGACTTGCACGCCATAAGATCGGTCGGCGGACCCTTCGCGCACTTCGTGCAGGAAAATGACATCGCCTTCGTATTCCTTGACCGCAACCGTCGCGTTGCTGACGCCGGACAGTTTCGATGCGAGTGCGGTCAGCTCGTGGTAATGCGTGGCGAACAGCGCGCGGCATCGGTTCGCGTCATGCAGATGTTCCAGCGTGGCCCAGGCAATCGATAGCCCGTCATAGGTTGAGGTACCGCGCCCGATCTCGTCCAGAATCACTAATGCGCGCGCATCAGATTGGTTCAGGATCGCAGCGGTCTCGACCATTTCAACCATGAAGGTCGAGCGGCCTCGCGCCAGATCGTCCGACGCACCGACGCGGCTGAAAATCTGGCTGACGCATCCGATATGTGCGCTATCGGCGGGCACGTAGCTGCCCATCTGCGCCAGAATGGCGATAAGCGCATTTTGCCGAAGGAACGTTGATTTACCGGCCATGTTAGGACCGGTGAGCAGCCAGATGTTTGACTCGTCTTCTCCTGCGGATAGATCACAGGCGTTGGCGATAAACCCGTCCCCGCTTTGTTTGCGCAGCGCAGCTTCAACAACCGGGTGCCGTCCGTTCGCAATGTCAAACGCACGCGAGGTGTCGACTTTGGGACGGCACCAATTTTCACGGCTTGCGAGGGTTGCGAGCGACGAGGCGACATCAAGCCGGGACAGCGCCTTGGAAGCAATTTGAAGCGGGCCGGATTGTTCAAGAACTGAACGCGCGAGGCCTTCAAACGCGCGTCGTTCCAGATCCAGCGCATGTTCACCAGATGCGCGGATGCGGTTCTCCATTTCCGACAGCGGAACCGTGGTGAAACGCACCTGGTTCGCGGTGGTTTGGCGGTGGATAAAGGTTTCTGACAGCGGCTCGGACTGCATCTTGGCCGCATGGGTGGCGGGGGTTTCCACGAAGTACCCAAGCACATTATTATGCTTGATCTTTAGCGCGTTTACCCCTGTTAGAGCCTGATATTCCTGCTGCATCCCTGCAATCACAGACCGACCTTCGTCGCGAAGTTGCCGCGCATCGTCCAGATCAGGGATAGCTCCGGGTGCGACGAAACCGCCATCACGCACATGCATCGGAAGATCGGCGATGAGCATCTCGTCCAACCTGTCAAGCAAGGGTTCGTGACCACGTAAATCGTGCAAGGCCGATGCGATTTCAGAGGGAAAGTCGGGGGTTTTCTCAAACACACGTTCAAACAACACCGCTTGTGCCAAAGCAT
>CAZPXE010000003.1:0-8809 GCA_964590545.1 uncultured Rhodobacterales bacterium
GTCTTTCCGCGTTGCAGGGTCTGGATTTCTTCAAGCGTCAGAGGTGCAGACGCCGTTTCTGCCGCAATATCAAGAGCCTGGCCAAGAACCATCCCCTCGGCGCCACTTGCCTTCGCAAGGCTCAGCGCCAGATCGGCACGGACATCGCCGGGGCCAGCTTCGGGGTGTGCGACCATCTCGAACGCGAGCGTCTGGAGAGCGTCGCCTGCAAGGATCGCTGTCGCCTCATCCCATTTGATATGCACAGTTGGTTGGCCCCGGCGCATGTCATCGTCGTCCATACTTGGCAGATCATCATGGACCAGCGAATAGGCGTGCAGAGCTTCAATCCCGGTGGCAGGCCAGATGGCGCGGGCGGGGTCCACATCATGCAGCCGGGCGCTTTGCATCACCAGAAACCCGCGCAGGCGCTTGCCGCCATTGGTGGCGTGCGCCATCGCCTGCACCACGGGCACCTGTTGCAACGCACCCAGAACCTGATCGAAATGCGCCTGAATATCGGCGGCGCAGTCCGTTAGTGCCTCTTTGAACACGTGCTCAGAGGCCTTCTGCCGGCTTCAGCCCTGCCGGGTTGCCGTCCCCATCCAACGTGATCGCGGCGACCTTCTCTTCGGCCTCTTTCAGCTTCGCCTCGCAGCGTTTCTTGAGCTCCGCGCCCCGCTCATAGAGCTTGATCGAGTCGTCCAGCGCCACGTCGCCGCGTTCCAGTTGCGACAGCACTTGCTCCAACTCGGCCATCGCCTGTTCAAAGCTCATCTCATCTACGGGCGTATCACTCATGTCGCGGCCTTTATCAGTTCTTCTACATGCGCTCGGGTCGAAGCTGCGAGCGCATCCAGATCATAGCCCCCTTCCAGCACCGAGACCACCCGCCCTTCGCAGACCTCTTGTGCAAGAATGCAAATGTCCTGCGTAATCTCTGCATAATCGGCAGTGGTCCAGTTGAGGCTGGCCAGCGGGTCGGCCGTGTGGGCGTCGAACCCGGCGCTGACAAAGATCATTTGCGGGTTGTGCGCGCGGACCGCGTCCAGCGCCGCATCCCATTCCCGCCGCCACACTTCGCGGCCAGAGCCGGGGGGCAGGGGGATGTTCATAATGGTGCCATGCGGTCCAACTTCCGAGCGATCCCCGGTGCCGGGCCAAAGCGGCATTTGGTGCGAAGACACGAAGAACGCCCGCGCATCATTTTGCAGCAGGGCTTGGGTGCCGTTGCCGTGATGCACGTCGAAATCGAGCACGGCGACCCGCTCCAACCCTTTGTTTTCCAGTGCATGTTTGGCGGCGATGGCGACATTGCCAAAGATGCAGAACCCCATCGCAATCGCTTCTTCCGCGTGGTGCCCCGGTGGGCGGGTGGCGACGAAAGCGTTTTTCGCGTGACCATCCAGAACCCGGTCCGTTGCAGCAACGGCGCCCCCGGCAGCACGCAAGATCGCGTTCATTGACGTGGCAGAGACATAGGTGTCGGGGTCAAGATGGATGATCCCATCCGCAGGCACCTTGCCCGGAATGGCGTCCACATAGGGCGCATCATGGACGAGCTTTACATGGGCCGTATCGACCAGCGGCGCGTCGTGGCGATCAAGCTCCAGCCCTTCAAGCGCATCCATGATGTAGCGCAGGCGGGCGACTTGTTCCGGCGCGCCGGGCGGATTGATATGGCCAAGGCAGTCGGGGTGGGAAAAGAGGGCGGTGGTCATCGCGGTGCGCTCCGGTCAATCGCAGGTCAGCATATAGCCCGCGCCGCGTACGGTTTGCAGATAGCGGGGCTGTTTGGGGTTGGCTTCGATCTTGCGCCGCAGCCGGGTGATTTGCACATCCACCGCGCGTTCCTGCGCTTGCCCCCGGTCTCGGCCCAACTCTTCGACCAATCGCGTGCGGCTCAGGGCTTCGCCCACTTGGGCTGAGAAGATGCGCATCAACTGGCTTTCAGTGGCCGTCAGACGCACGAGGTCTTCGCCCTGCCACATCTCGCCGCGCTCCATGTCATAGCGGACGGGACCAAGGGTGAGGACCTTTGGTTTCATCACTTCGGCGGGTTCTTCGGGCACACGGCGCAGGATGGCGTTGATGCGTAGAAGGAGTTCCTTGGGCTCGAAGGGTTTGGATAGGTAGTCATCCGCGCCAGCCTCAAGCCCAGTGATCCGGTCCTCGGTCTCGCCCTTGGCGGTGAGCAGCAGGATCGGGGTTTGCGATGTTTCGCGCAGATGCCGCGTGAGGCTGAATCCATCTTCTCCGGGCATCATCACGTCGCAAACGATCATGTCGAAATCCAGCCCCGACAGGATGCGCCGCGCATGGGCCGCGTCGCGGGCGGCGGTGACCAGAAAGCCGTTCCGTATCAGGAACTTCTGTAGAAGTGTGCGAATGCGTTCATCGTCGTCAACGATCAGCAGATGCGGGTCCATATCGCTCATTTTCCGGTATCCTTCAGCCGTCCGTAGGCGCGGCGCATTTCGGGGTCCATCATCGCTTCGAGCACAGTGCGGAAACCTGCGACGGCCTCTGGTCCGGCATCACGATAGGCGGCGCGCATCCGTTCACGCTGGGCGTCGGACAGCTTTTGCTCTAACGCGCGCCCGTCATCGGTCAGGAACAGGTGGCGTTCACGCTTATCGGCGCGGCCCACTTCGCTTCGTACGAGCCCGTCGGCGATCAGGGTGCGCAGGACACGGTTCAGCGATTGTTTGGTGACGCCCAGAATGTTCAGCAGGTTATTCACCGTCGTACCCGGCGCGCGGTTGATGAAATGAACCGCTCGGTGATGTGCGCGGCCATAGGCCATGCCCGCGAGGATACGATCCGGGTCGGCAGTGAAGCCGCGATAGGCGAAGAACATCGCCTCAATCCCCTGCCGCAACTGCTCGTCGGTCAGAAAAAGTAGTGTGTCGCCCCGCATGGCGCTCGTGCGCTGCCCGTCTGACATCGTAACTCGCGTCGCCCCGTACCCTCGTTTTTTTGGATTATACGTCAGTGTTGTTGACATTCCAACATCAAACCAGTATCGAATCGCAGGTTTTGCGCAAGATAATGACCGGATCGGTCCTAACGGCGCAATTTTTGGAAACGCAAGGGCAAAGGAGAGCGCCATGGCGGGATATGATGATCGTGACGGTCTGATCTGGATGGATGGGAAAATGGTTGATTGGCGGTCTGCCAATGTCCACGTCCTTAGCCATGCCATGCATTATGCCTCTTCGGTATTTGAGGGTGAGCGGGCCTATAACGGCAAGATTTTCCTGAGCCGCAAGCATTCCGAGCGGCTGCATTTCTCTGCCGGAGAACTGGACTTCCAAATCCCATACACGGTGGATGAGATTGAAGCCGCCAAGCAAGAAGTGCTGACCGTGAACGGCCTGACCGATGCCTATGTGCGCGCGGTGGCTTGGCGCGGAGCGGGTGAAGACATGGGTGTCGCATCCGCGAAGAACCCGGTCCATCTGGCCATCGCGGCTTGGGAATGGGGCGCGTATTACGGCGACAGCAAGTTCAAAGGCGCGAAGCTGGACATTTCCAAATGGAAGCGCCCCTCGCCCGAGACGATCCCGGTTCATGCCAAGGCGGCGGGTCTGTACATGATCTGCACCACATCTAAGCATGCCGCCGAGGCCAAGGGCTGCGCCGACGCGCTGTTCATGGACTACCAAGGCAACGTGGCCGAAGCGACTGGCGCGAACATCTTCTTCGTGCAGGATGGTGAGGTGCATACGCCTGTTGCCGATTGCTTCCTTAACGGTCTGACACGACAGACGGTCATCGGCATGCTGCGCGACAAGCAGATCAAAGTGCATGAGCGCAAGATCCTGCCCGCCGAGATGGAAGACTTCCAGCAATGCTGGCTCACAGGCACCGCCGCCGAGGTGACACCAGTGGGGCAGATCGGGGAT
Source organism: uncultured Rhodobacterales bacterium (assembly GCA_964590545.1). Lineage (GTDB taxonomy): Bacteria > Pseudomonadota > Alphaproteobacteria > Rhodobacterales > Rhodobacteraceae > Aliishimia. The sequence continues at coordinate 3,888 of CAZPXE010000003.1, forward strand.
TTCAACTTCGAAGTCGGCAATCTGACCAAATCCGTTGCCGAGGATTACGAAAAACTCGTCCGCGCCTAGAGCCGTTCCAGTTCATGTTGTATCGCCCATGCACCGCTACGCCTTCGGCGTTCGGGTGACATGGGCGATACGTAGTTTCAATGAAAACTGGAAACGCTCTTGATGGATTACAACGCTTTCGCGCGCGAATGGCAGGATGCATGGAACAGCCATGATCTGACGCGCATCCTGTCGCATTATTCCGAAGACATCGTTTTTCGGTCCCACAAGGCGATGCGTCTGGTTGGGTCCGGAGAGGTGCGTGGCAAGGGCGCGCTGCGGGCCTATTGGGCGCAGGCGCTTGAGGGGCAGCCGGACTTACGATTTCGGGTGAAGGACGTGTTTCATGGGCATGGGATGCTGGTGATCAGTTACGTCAATCACAAAGGTATCTTGGCGGCGGAAACCCTGCGCTTTGGACCGGGCGGGTTGGTGGCCGAGGCGTCGGCTTGTCATCGGCCCGTGTGAGGCGGGCAGAACGCCCCTCCTCAGACCCGTGCGCCGAACGTCAGTAATCCACACCGCGTTGCGCTTTGATACCTGCTTTGAACGGGTGTTTGACCTCTTCCATTTCGGTAACGAGATCAGCGTACTCGCACAGCTCAGGCTTGGCATCGCGTCCGGTGAGGATTACGGACGTGCGCTCAGAGCGGGATTTCAGGCCTTCAAGCACTGTTTCAACGCTCAGATAATCGTAGCGCATCGCGATGTTGATCTCGTCCAGAACCAGCAGATCGTAATCGCCGCTTTGCATCATCTCAACGCCCTTGGCGAAAGCGGCCTGCGCGGCTTTGGTGTCTTGCTCGGCATCCTGTGTGTCCCAAGTGAACCCATCGCCCATTGTGTGCCAGTCGACAGTGCCGAGCTTTTGGAAAAACTGCCGTTCACCGGTTTTCCACTTGCCCTTGATGAATTGCACGACGGCGACGGTCTTGCCCCATCCCAGCGCACGCACGACGACGCCAAAGGCAGAGGATGACTTGCCCTTCCCCTTGCCCGTATGCACCAGCACCAGACCCCGTCCCGGATCGCTCGTTTCAGAGACTTTCTTGCGGTGCGCTTTTTGCACCTGCTGCATCTTTTCTTTGTGGTCGTCGGACATCGGTTATCCCTTGGGGTCAGTGACGGACCGGGCGCGGCGGCGCTCCAGCCCGAGTTGGCGTTCCCGCCAGATAATGAGCGCGCCGCCCGCGATGACAAGGGCGGAACCGATCAGCATGACATTTGTGGGCCATTCGTCGAAGATGACCCAGCCGATCAGGACCGCGAAGATCATGGATGCATAGTCAAACGGGGCCAGCATCGAGGCCGCGCCGAAGCGGTAGGAAGAAGTGACAAGGATTTGCGCGACGCCGCCCAGAAGGCCCGCGCAGATGAGGTAGAACAGCGCATCGGCCGGCGGGACGACCCAGCCGAAGGGGATCGTCAGAAGTGACAGGGTCGTCGCCGTCACCGAGAACCAGAAAACAATCGCAGCGGTATGCTCGGTCCGCACCAACTGCCGGATATGGATTTGCACCAACGCCCGCAGCAGTGATGCCGCCAGCACCATCAGCGCGCCCAGCGTTGCGGTGTTGGTCAGATCATCCACCGTCAAGCGCGGGTACATCACGACCATCACACCAAAAAGGCCCATGGCCACAGCGGTAATCCGGATCAGCCGGATGCGCTCGCTTAGCATCACGGCGGCCAGCAAAACCGTGAAGATCGGCGTTGCATAGCCAATCGCCGTGACTTCGGGCAGCGGCAGCAGGCTGAGCCCGCCAAAGGTCAACCCCATCGCGCTCGTGCCAAACAGCCCGCGCCAGACATGGCCCATCAGGTTATTGGGGATCAGCCCCTCGCGCAGCTCGCCGCGCTGCCAGAGCCATAGCGTGATAATCGGGATCGCAAAGAGAGACCGGAAAAACACAGCTTGCCCCGGCGGCACATCTTCGGTCCCGGCCTTCACCAGCGCCGCCATGACGATAAACAAAAACACCGCCACCAGCTTGAGCGTGATCGCAAAGCCGGGCCGATGCGCTGTTGTTGGGGCGGTTGCCATGAAAGGGGTGCCTTGGGCCGAAATAGCCTTTGGTCAGCCCCTAACTCGTTTGGGTTGCGAGGATCAAGTCTGCCCCGAAAATCACGTCACCGTAATCCGCCAGATAAATCCGCAGCCACGGCGTGAAGCGGTTCGGGTGGCGTTTCACCTCGGCCAGAAGGTCGTGATAATCGACCCAACGCGTGCCCATCACCTCGGACGGGTTCGGCTTCATGGGCAGATCCTGCCCGCAGCGCGCAAGATAGACATCAACCACCTCATGCTCGATGAGGCCGTCGCCCACATCGGCGCGGTATTCGAGGTGGTGGCGGTGTTCCAGCTTCAGCCCGGTGATGCCCAACTCTTCATCCAACCGGCGCACAGCGCAATCGGCGGGTGCCTCGTCCCATTCGGGATGGGTGCAGCAGGTATTCGCCCACAGGCCGGGCGTATGGTACTTGCCCATCGCGCGCTGTTGCAGCAGCACCTCGCGCCCACGGATCACAAAGACAGACACTGCCTTGTGGCGCAGTCCTTTGACATGGGCTTCCAGTTTCTCAACAGGGGTCAATTCGCCATTGACCCAGGCGGGGATCATGATTGTCATACGCGCTCCGGGGCCACCAGACCTGTCAGATGGGCAAGGTTTTTGATGCCGATCTTGATATGGGCAAGGGGGCGGGCCTTTACCAGTTTCTTGTTCATATACGCCTCAAATGTCAGCCGTTGCACGTCGATGTCATGGCAAAGTGACACGAAGCGTTCGCGGCGCATGTCTGAGCGATAGTAAGCATTCTGCATTGAGGCCAGCACCCGAAAAACTGTTTTGTGCTCGCGCATGAACAATTTGCGGGCTAGCTTGAGATCACTAGCACGGCCTGACGCTAATGTCGCCGCGCAAGCTGTCGCAGCCACCCGCCCGCCGACCATAGCGTAGTAGATGCCTTCGCCCGATGACGGCGCGACAACGCCCGCCGCGTCGCCAGCCAGCACCACGTCCTTGCCGTTGTCCCAGCAGTCCATTGGCTTCAGCGGAATGGGGGCGCCTTCCTTGCGGAGCGTTTCGCAATCTGCCAGCCCAGAGGCTTCGCGCAACGCGGCGGTGGCTTCTTTCAGGTTCACCTCGCTCAATTCCGAGCCCATCCCGACCGAGGCGCTGTTCCCGTGCGGGAAAACCCAGCCATAAAAATCGGGGGAGATTTTACCGTCATAGATGACATCGCAGCGCACCGGGTCATAAACTTCGTTCTTTGGCGGGGCCTTGATAATCTCGTGGTAGGCGAAGACGAGCGGGACTTTGTCGGCATCCTTCACTTCGGCCAGCCCAACGCGGGACTTTGCGCCATCCGCGCCGATGACCAGCTTGCACGGCAACTCGCGCTCCTCTTGCGTGGCCTTGTCGCGATAGATCACAACGGGCGTGCCTTCGGGCCGTTCGATCCGAACGAAAGTCCCGGTGAAATAACGCGTGCCCTCTCCTGCGGCGCGGGCACGCAGGAAGGGGTCGAAATCCTTACGGTCGACCATGCCGACAAAGCCGTTTTCAATCGGGATATCCACGTGTCGCCCGGTGGGGGAGATCATACGCGCGGTGTTCACCTTGCAGAGCAGTTGCGCATCTGTGATGTCGAAATCCTGCATCAGCCGCGGCGGGATTGCGCCGCCACAGGGTTTGATCCGACCTTCCCGGTCCAGAAGCGCGACTTTGTGGCCCGAGCGGACCAGATCCAGCGCAGCGGTCGCGCCCGATGGGCCGCCCCCGACAATTACAACGTCAAACATCTCTTATTCCCCCGGTACCAAGGTTGCATTGGATTGATTGGCCGCGCCCTGCATCACCCGCAACGCCATGACGGCCGCGGCAAGGAACAGGATCGCTTCCAGTGTGAAAACAGTGCCATAGGCGGCCGCATCGCTGAGCGTGAGGCGCGCGATGTCGAGCATCCCCGTTGCGATCAACCCGGCAAGCCCCGCAGCCACCGCTTGTGCCGCGCCAAAGACACCCATCCGCGTACCAGTCGCCTTTTCGCGCGCGGCGGCGAGTTGCATCATCGAGCCGATGGCTCCGACAACGAAGAGGCCGTTGCCGAGGCCGAGAATGACAGTGGATGGAACAATTGGCAGCGTTGCGGCAAGGGCAAGAAGCCCAACCGCCGAAATCACGCAGCCGGTGATGGCCCAGAACCGCAGCGAGCCGATCCGCAGTTGCGACAGAACGCCCGCGGCGATCATCCCAAGCAGCGCCGCGCCATCCTTCCCGCCGGAGAGTTTAGTCGACTCGTCCGGCGTCAGTGCATGGACATGGCCCGCGAACGGTTCCAACACCAGTTCTGACAGGTAAAAGGCGAGGATAGATAGGAACACAAAGCCCGTAAACTGACGCGCCGCAGGGTCGGACCAAGTGGTGCGCAAAGCTTCGGAGAGCGAGGCGTCGTTGGCCTCGGTCGTGGCCGCAACGCTTGTTTCGACGCGCCACGTGGCCAAGGCCGTCATGACCAGCGCAATCGCGACCACGGCTGCGACCACGGTGACAAGGCGCTCTGCGCTATACGGTTCCAGCGCGATGCCCGTCCCGATGGAGGCTGCGATTGCTCCTGCAATGAGAAGCAGCCATGCCAGTGTCGCCGCAGCCGCTTTGCGCGGGCCCGAGATTTGCGCCAACAGCGCGAGGAAGGACGTGCCGGCAGCGCCGATCCCGAGCCCGATGGCGATATAGGCGAGTGCCCATATGGCCAATGCAAACATTGTAGATGTCTCAGCGACCTGAATACCCCAAGCCGCGCCTAAAACCCCAGCACCAACGAGGGCCATACCGCCAGATTCGATCGTCCTCTTTTTTTACTTGAACAGC
>CAZPXE010000003.1:8819-33507 GCA_964590545.1 uncultured Rhodobacterales bacterium
GCCTTTGGCGTCCGAGCGGTGGCCCCAGATTGGCCGCGTCAGTTGCACGCCGTAATGCAGCGCGACCAGCAGGCCGGGTAGCAGCGCAGGTAAGGCAAGCTCGACTGTCATAAGCCGGTTGAACAGGTTGACCGGAAGCGCGGCGAGCCCGCCAATTGCAGCGTTCACAAGGCAGAGCCGGATCAGAGTGCCCCAACCGCTCATGCCACCAATCCCCGCAGCGCAAAGGCAGAGATCATCATGCCGGAGACATAAAGCAGCACGCCTGTGCCGTTATACCAAGGCGCTTTTGCCTTTGGGTCTTTGAACATCACCGTCATGGCCCAGAACTGCACCAGCAACACCGCGCTCACGCCCATCGCGTGAAAGGGACGATCCCATGAGAAGAGCAGCGCGATTACCACCATCTGCGGCAAGGCCATCACCGCGCAGGCCACTTGCGCTGCGCGGACAGGGCCAAGGGTCACGGGAAGGGAGTTCAGACCCATCTGCCGATCCCCCTCTAGTGCTTTGAAATCGTTGAGTGTCATGATCCCATGCGCGCCGATGCCATAAAGCAGCGCAATTGCGACGATGCGCATATCCGGCGCACCCGCGCTCAGCACGGCAGCGCCAGTGAACCAAGGCAGCGTTTCGTAGGACAGCCCGCATACCCCCGGCCCCCACCAACCCGACCGCTTCAAGCGGATAGGTTCAGCGGAATAGGCCCACGCCGCCAGCACGCCAAGAATCGTCGCGCCAAAGCCCCAAGGACCAAGCTGCCAGCCGACGAACAGCGATAGCACCGTCATTGCCAGAGCGATCCAAAGACCCCAGCGGCCCGGAATACGTCCGGACGGAATAGGTCGGTTAGGCTCATTGATTGCGTCCACATGGCGATCACACCAATCATTGGCCGCTTGGCTCATCCCGCAGACGATGGGTCCGGCAAGGATCACGCCAAGCACCACGAGATGCCATTGCCCGGATGGCGATGCGCCAGACGAGATCGTCCCACAGACATAGGCCCACATCGGTGGAAACCATGTGATCGGCTTGATCAGCCTCAGCGCTGCGGCAGGTTCCGGGAATCTGCGTGGCTGTACAGGAAGCGAGACACTCATGTGTCAACTATGAATGACACTTTGAGTCGTTTCAAGCCTGACGCATGCTTATGGCGTTTCGAGAAAGCGTTGAATCGCAAATACCTTGCCGCGCTGCGCGCTCTCAGGACAGTTGCGATGCTTGTGTCGCAGTCATTTCTCGAAACGCCTTGAGGGCGACAAGACGCAACTCGCCGTCTGATTTTCCGAAGTTTCGAAAGGAGTTAACGCGCCTGCGTCAGCGATCTTTGCTGAGCAGCCCGTATTTCCGCAGCTTCACATAGAGGCTCTGACGTGACAGGCCGAGCATTTCTGCCGCAGCAACGCGGTTATTTTTGGTCAGGTTGACGGCCGTTTCGATGCACATCTTTTCAACCACATCTGTCGTCTCGGCCACAATTTCCTTGAGCGAGGCGGAACCGACCAGTTCCATCACATTGCCATCGTCCGACACGCCGCGCCCGGCACCACCGCGCACGCCTTCAACCCGCGAGACGTCACGTATAATGAAGCCAAGGACCGGCACATTCACATCCGATAGGTGCGTCGCTGAAATCTCGACAGATAACCGCGAACCCAGAACATTCGTCAACTTGGTCGCGTAGGTCCGCATATGGCCCGCCCGCTGGGCATTGTCGGTCAGTACGCCCATGTCGATCTGACCGCGCACCAGATAGTCGCCAAGGCTTTTGCCGCGAATATCGCCGCCATGGGCTGCGCCGACAAGGTCGAGGAAGCTGTCATTACTGGACTGAATCCCGCCGTCGATATCGGTAAAGACAATTGCATCCGTCGATGTACGGAAGAGTGCGGTGGAGCGGCTTGTCTCGGAATCGGTGATCCGGGGCGTGTCGCCCGCTGCGGACAGGATGCAGTGCAAAATGCGCTGACCGCCCGCTCGGAAGACCGACGGTTCGATAATCAAGCGCTGTTCAGACCGGTCCGCTTTGACTTCGATGGAGCCGCCGCCTCCTTCCGCCAATGACGCGTTAAGCATGCTTTCCATCAGTTCCGCTGAACTGCGGTCTTTGAGCAGTTGCGAGAAAGTTGTGCCCGCTGCTGCGTCCCGCTTCAGGCCCAGAAGCGTCGCGGCGGCGTCAGAACAATCTGACACGCGGCCATCCCGCAGGCTGACAAACACAATCGCTTCACGCGTTTTGGACAGCATCACGCGATAGCGGCTGTCGAACTCGCGGCGCGCTTCGTAACCTTGCTCAAGCGCGATTTGGGCCTGAACCAGTTGCTGCTGCGTCTCTGCAATCGGGCGCAGGTCGCGGCCCAGCAGCAGAGCGGTGTTTTCCTGCCCGAACCGGTGTACCGTATAGCGCACCGGGTGCTTCCAGGTGGCATTATCTTCGTGGTTCAGCTCAATCGGCTTTCTCAAATCTTCGCCGGTGATAAATTTCGCGTGGGCTTTCTGGAACTTCTCGATGCTGTCATCAGCCAGAAATTCAATAATCGGACGGCCTTCCCAGTGGTTGAGATTGCCAAAGCCATCTGCCGTTGGGCTGATCAGCGCAGACAACACAGTTGTCTTGTCATCAATTACCAGGGCGATATCGGACGCTGCAGCAATAATCCCGCTCAGGCTTTCCGGTTCTAAAAACGGAATAGCGCCGCTACTCCAAAAGCTGGTTCCGCCAGTTGTCATTTGTCTGCCCGTTCCGAAGATCGACCTTGATGCTCAGCAACAAATGAAAGAGCAACTTTTGCCCGATCAGTTATCAAGTCGATCCCCGATATTTCCATACCATTTTCAATGCAAAGTGCTGCTGGACCTCCCATTGCAATCAGGGGCCTGCATGTCACTACATTACAAGTGTCTAGAACAAGTTGCGAAACAGTTGCAAGGCTTGCCTTACACGACGCGCTAAACAGGATCATGTGTGGCGTGTCGCAGATCACCCGCGACACGAATTCAGACGGTGACTCGCAGAACGAGACCTCCACCCGAGCGCCAAGTCTGCGCAGCTGCGCTGCAAGCACAAAAGCGCCCAGCGAATGCTGTTCGCCTTCCGGTACGGCGACCAGCATATAATAGGAATCTTCAACCGGTCGCAGGAAGTCTAGGGCCTCTGATGAGGCAATCGACAGCAGCGATTGGAGGCGCATTGAGCCCACCGTGACGCTGGCGAAGTCGATTTCACTTTCCTCCCACATCTCGCCCAAAATGCGCGCGATGGCCGGGACATAGATATCGATGACAGAATCCACAGACAGTCGATGCCCGCGCAGCTCGTCCAGCATGGCGCAGGAATCGAACTCATTCCGGCTCGTTACGGCGCGTAGCAGGTGGTCCAGAATGAACTGACGCGCCCCGGCCGTTGTCATGGCCTGACGTTTGCTGAGCAGCGATACCGCATTTTCGGCCAAGGCAGACGCACCGCGACTTTGCCGCGCACCGCGACGTCCGTAGCCGGAAAGATCGTCCTGTGACATATGCTGTGTCCTTTGGGACTGACAGGGCGCGCTTCCACCGTAACGGCGCACCACGATTCTTAGTGTATCGCTGAAAATAGCGTAACACATGTAAGCTCAAGATGACATAATTTGTTTTTTGTCCAGCCAAATGAGCAAAATAATTATAAAAAAAGCTAACAATCTTGAGTGGAGCCCAAAAATGTAAACCTGAAATGTCACAAACTGTAAGTTAAGATTGACACATTGGGGTCGCTCATTAAAATCCTGTCTAACCTTAAAAGGATTATTTTGACCGATGCACCCGGTTTCGGCCCGCCCCTCCTCTGCCTCTGGCCTCTACACGCCAGAAGAGCGCGCGCGGCGTGATCAAACGATCTGGACGCTGGTCCAGGGCATCCTCGCGCCGGTACAGTTTCTGGTCTTTCTCATCTCGCTGGTTTTGGTGGTGCGCTACCTCTGGACCGGGCTGGGGTTTGAGATTGCAACCTGGTCGATCGTGCTGAAAACCTTCTGCCTCTACATTATCATGGTCACAGGTGCGATCTGGGAAAAAGTTGTTTTTGGTCAATATCTTCTGGCACCTGCTTTCTTCTGGGAAGATGTCGTATCCTTCGCAGTTATTGCTCTGCACACCGCCTATATCTGGTCGCTCTTCACCAACTGGCTGACGCCTGATCAGCAGATGTGGCTCGCGCTGGCGGCCTACGCCACCTACGTACTCAACGCCGCGCAATTTGTCCTCAAACTCCGTGCGGCGCGCCTACAGGCCGCAGCCGATGACGCTGCCTTGGAGGTGCCCGCATGAACGACCTGTCCCCCCTCGAAAAAACACCCGGCTGTCGCGATACACCGATTCTTAAGCAACGCGGACAGCGCGAGGTGTTTTGTGGATTGACGGGCATCATCTGGCTGCATCGCAAGATGCAGGACGCGTTTTTCCTCGTCATTGGCAGTCGGACATGTGCGCATTTGCTTCAATCCGCTGCCGGGGTGATGATCTTTGCCGAGCCGCGCTTCGGAACGGCGATTTTGGAAGAGACGGACCTTGCTGGCCTCGCCGATGCGCAAGAGGAACTCGACAAGGTCGTGGACGAATTGCTCGCCCGCCGTCCCGACATCAAACAGTTGTTCCTTGTCGGGTCATGCCCGTCGGAAGTGATCAAGCTGGATCTGGGCAAAGCCGCAGAGCGGATGACGCAGCGCCATGCGCCCTCGGTCCGGGTGCTGAATTTCTCTGGCTCGGGGATTGAGACGACCTTTACCCAAGGCGAAGACGCTTGCCTTGCCGCAATGGTGCCAGTGCTGCCGAACGCGCAAGAGCGGCAATTGCTGCTCGTCGGTGCGCTGCCTGACGTGGTGGAAGAACAAGCCGTTTCCTTGTTGGAGCAGATGGGCATTGGCCCGATCAAAGTGCTGCCGGCACCGCGCGCCGATAGTGATCTGGGCATCGGCCCGAACACCGTCTTTGCCCTGACGCAGCCGTTCCTCGGCGATACCCATTCGGAGTTGGAGCGGCGCGGTGCGCGCCACATTCCTGCACCGTTCCCATTTGGCGAAGAAGGCACGACGGCTTGGCTGCGTGCGGTGGCGACTGAGTTTGGCGTCGACGCCGAAACCTTCGACCGGGTGACAGACGCGCCCCGCGCCCGCGCCCGCAAAGCGGTGAGCCAAGCGGCAGAGGTGCTGCAAGGCAAATCAGTGTTCTTTTTCCCCGACAGCCAGTTGGAAATTCCACTGGCCCGCTTCCTGACCCGTGAATGTGGAATGGAAGCTGTCGAAGTCGGCGCGCCCTTCATTCATCAGGGCATCGTCGGTCCCGATCTGGATTTGCTGGCCAAAGGCCCGGTGATTTCAGAGGGGCAGGATGTAGATCTACAACTCGACCGCTGCCACGACGCGCGGCCCGACCTCACCGTTTGCGGCCTTGGCCTTGCCAACCCATTGGAAGAAGCCGGGTTGACGACGAAATGGGCGATCGAGTTGGTCTTCACACCAGTTCATTTCTACGAACAGGCGGGCGACCTCGCAGGCCTGTTCTCGCGCCCCGTGCGCCGCTCTGACCTCCTGAAACTGGAGGCTGCAAGTCCTTCCAGTGAAACGCGCGGGGACGCGCGATGAAACTGACGGTTTGGACATATGAAGGTCCGCCCCATGTGGGCGCGATGCGTGTTGCCACCGGCATGAAGGGGCTGCACTACGTGTTGCATGCGCCGCAGGGCGATACCTACGCCGACCTGTTGTTCACGATGATAGAACGGCGCAATCATCGCCCGCCCGTCACATACACCACCTTTCAAGCGCGCGACCTTGGGTCTGACACCGCGGACCTGTTCAAAACCGCGCTGCAAGACGCGTACGAGCGGTTTAAGCCAGAGGCCCTGATCGTAGGCGCGTCCTGCACAGCGGAACTGATCCAAGACGACCCCGGCGGCATGTCCGAATTGATGGGCTTGCCCGTCCCGGTCATTCCGCTCGAACTTCCATCCTATCAGCGCAAAGAGAACTTCGGCGCTGATGAAACCTTCTTCCAGATCGTCAAAACCTTGGCGCGACCCATGCCGCGCACAGAGCGTATTACGGCCAACCTTATTGGCCCGACCGCGCTCGGCTTCCGCCATCGCGATGACATCGAGGAAGTGACCGCGCTGCTCTCCGATCTGGGGATCAGCGTGAATGTTGTGGCCCCCATGTCGTCCACCCCATCGGACATCGCGCGCATGGGGGCCGCACATTTTAACGTTCTTATGTATCCCGAAACCGCCGAAAGCGCCGCGCGCTGGATGGAGCAGGAGTTGGGTCAGCCTTTCACCAAAACCGTGCCAATTGGCGTCGGCGCGACCAAGGATTTCGTGGCCGAAGTCGCTGCGATCACGGGCGTGGACGCTTATCTCGACACCTCGCGCCTGCGGATGCCGTGGTACTCTAAATCGGTCGATAGCACCTACCTGACCGGCAAGCGGGTGTTCCTGTTTGGCGACGGCACGCATGTCAAAGCCGCCGCCCGGATTGCCCGCGATGAGATGGGGTTCGAAGTGGTTGGCCTCGGTTGCTATAACCGCGAAATGGCCCGCGATATCCGCGCAGCTGCCAAGGAATACGGCGTTCCAGCCACGATCACGGACGATTACCTCGAAGTTGAACGCACCATCGAAGACCTCGCGCCAGAGATGATCCTTGGCACACAGATGGAACGGCATATCGGCAAGCGCCTAGGTATCCCCTGCGCCGTGATCTCTGCCCCTGTCCATGTTCAGGACTTCCCGGCCCGCTATTCGCCCCAGATGGGGATCGAAGGCGCGAATGTGATCTTTGACACATGGGTGCATCCGCTTGTGATGGGGCTGGAAGAGCACCTGTTGCACATGTTCCGCGAAGATTTCGAATTCCACGACGATGCTGGCGCGTCGCACCACGGTCATCAGGCCAAAGCGCGTGTGGTTGAGGAGGAGACAGAAAACGTCGAGGTCCCAGATCAAGTCCAGGACGGGGGGAGCACGGACGTGATGGTCTGGCTCGCGGAGGCGGAAAAAGAACTGAAGAAAATCCCGTTCTTCGTGCGCGGCAAAGCCCGCCGGAACACCGAAAAATTCGCCGAAATGAAGGGCGTGACCGAGATTTCCATCGACACGCTCTATGAGGCCAAGGCCCATTATGCGCGATAACGTCGTCGATACCCGGCCTTATAACATTGCCATCATCACGCTCGACAGCCACGCCGCCGGGCCGGTGGCGCGTGCGTCGGTGAATTTGTTGCAAGATTATCCGGGTCTCAACGTCACGGTTCACGCTGCTGCCTCATGGGCCGAAACACCTGAGGCGCTTGTTGAAGCCAAGCATGCGGTGGCTGAGGCCGATATGGTCGTCGCCAACCTGTTGTTCCTTGAAGAGCATATCAAACCCATCCTGCCGGACCTTATTGCTGTCCGTGACAAGCTGGACGGGATGATCGGCGTGATCGCAGATGCCGAGATCATCAAGCTGACGAAGCTTGGCAAGCTGGACATGTCCAAGCCAGCCTCGCCGATGATGCAGCTTCTGAAAAAGCTGAAGCCGAAATCCGATGACAGCCCGGTTGAGACGGGCGAAAAGCGGATGGCGCAGCTAAAGCGGCTGCCCAAGATCCTCAAACTGGTCCCCGGCAAGGCCCAAGATCTGCGGTCTTGGTTCCTTGTCATGCAATACTGGCTCGGCGGGTCGGACGACAATATCGAACAGATGGTGCGGTACCTGCTGGGCAAATACGCCACTTCGCGCCCTGAGTTTATGGGCGGCGAAGCAGCACAGCCGATCGATTACCCGGATGTGGCGCTGTATCACCCGGACCTGCCGCAGCGAATTACCGAAGACCCGCGCGACATTCCCGGCCCCGCCGATGCGACGCTGACCGTTGGCTTGCTGATGATGCGGTCCTATGTGCTCAGCGCCGATACCGCGCATTACGACGCGGTGATCCGGACGTTTGAGGCCAAAGGCGTGCGCGTGCTTCCGGCGTTTGCTGGCGGGCTTGATGGCCGTCCCGCGATCCGTACGTTCTTTCAGGATGATCATGGGGCCACGATTGATGCCATGGTGTCTCTGACGGGTTTCAGCCTTGTTGGTGGTCCGGCCTACAACGATAGCAATGCCGCGACCGAGGTGCTCGAACAGCTCGATCTGCCTTATATCGCCGCGCACCCGTTGGAGTTTCAGACGCTGGCGCAATGGGCGTCGTCTTCGGGCGGGCTCGGGCCGATTGAAACCACCATGCTTATTGCGCTGCCGGAACTCGATGGCGCGACAAGCCCAACCGTCTTTGCCGGGCGCCATGGGGATGAAAAATGCCAAGGGTGCCACTATAACTGCGAACGGGCGAATGATCTGAAAGCCATGGCCCCGTGCCTTGAGCGGATCGAAAGCCTTGTCGAAAAGACGCTCCGCGCAGGCCGTCTGCGCCGGGCGCAAAACGCGGATAAAAAGGTGGGCATTGTCCTGTTCGGCTTCCCGCCAAACGCCGGGGCCGTCGGGACCGCCGCCTATTTGTCTGTCTTTGAAAGCCTGCATAACACGCTGCTGCGGATGAAGGCTGAGGGCTACACGCTGGATGTCCCTGAAACGGTGGATGAGCTGCGCGCGCGGGTGCTGGAGGGCAACGCCAAGACCTATGGGCAAGAAGCCAATGTCGCCGCCCATGTCGACGCTGATACAATTGTGCGCACCACGCCGCCGCTGGCCGCCATCGAGGCGGTCTGGGGGCCTGCTCCGGGGAGGATTCAGTCCGATGGCACAGGTGTTTTCGTCCTGGGGGCGGAATTGGGGAATGTCTTTATCGGTGTTCAACCCGCCTTTGGCTACGAGGGCGATCCGATGCGGCTCCTTTTCGAGAAGGGCTTTGCACCAACGCATGCCTTCGTCACCTTCTATATGTGGCTCCGCAACACGTTCTCAGCCGATGTGGTCCTGCATTTCGGGATGCACGGGGCGCTGGAATTCATGCCCGGCAAGCAGGCAGGCCTTGGGGCACGGGATTGGCCCGACCGGCTGATTGGCGAGATGCCGAATGTCTATCTCTATGCCTCCAATAACCCGTCCGAAGCCTCGCTGGCGAAACGCCGCTCTGGCGCGGTGACGGTCACGCATCTGACGCCGCCGTTGTCGACAAGTGGGCTCTATAAAGGACTGTTGGAGCTTAAGGACAGCCTGACACGCTATCGCGGTCTTGCGCCGGATGCGCCAGAGCGCGGCGAGTTGGAAGCGCTGATCGCAGAGCAAGCCGAAGCCGTCGATATGGGCCGGACCGATCCAGAGGCGCTATGGCTCAAACTGCTGGAAACCGAAGATGCGCTGATCCCGGAAGGCTTGCACATTGTCGGCCAGCCATTGTCGGATGCCGCGCGAAACGAATATCTCGGCCTGATCGAAGCCGATGACGATGCGCGGGCGCGTGTTGAAGAACTGCTCAAGCAAGACAGCGAGCTTGATGGATTGATGCGTGCGCTCAACGCGCAGTTCATCTCGCCAGTGCCGGGTGGTGACCTGATCCGCTCAACCGACGTGCTGCCCACCGGGCGCAATATCCACGCGTTTGACCCGTTCCGCATGCCCACCGAGTTCGCCTGCCGCGATGGCGCACAACAGGCGCAACTGCTTCTGGACACACACGAAACACTGCCGCGCTCGGTCGCGCTGGTCTTGTGGGGGTCGGACAACATCAAATCCGACGGCGGGCCGATTGCGCAAGCGATGTCGCTGATGGGATGCAAGCCGCGTTTTGACAGCTTTGGTCGCCTTTCTGGCGCGGACCTGATCCCGCTTGAAGACCTTGGTCGCCCTCGGATCGACGTGATCATGACCCTCTCGGGCATTTTCCGCGACCTGCTGCCTTTGCAAACTCGGATGCTGGCCGAAGCCGCTTTGCGCTGCGCCGAGGCGGATGAGCCGCTCGATCAGAACTATATCCGCGCCCACGCGCTGGCCCATGCCGAACAGATGGGATGCGACCTGGCCACGGCTGCGCTGCGCGTCTTCTCGAATGCCGAAGGGGCCTATGGCGCCAATGTGAACCATTTGGTCGACAGTTCCGCCTTCGGCGATGAGGACGAGTTGGCCGATGCCTACGAGGCCCGCAAAAGCTTTGCATATGGCGTCGACGGCAAATCCGCCGCCAACCCGGCACTGCTGCAAAAGACCCTCGCCAATGTGGAAATCGCTTATCAGAACCTTGAATCGGTCGAACTGGGCGTCACCACCGTCGACCATTATTTCGATACGCTTGGCGGCATATCCCGCGCCGTGAAACGCGCACGCGGCGGGCAAGAGGCGGCGGTTTACATTGGCGATCAGACCCGTGGCAGCGCCAAGGTGCGCACACTCAAGGATCAGGTCGCGCTGGAAACACGCTCCCGCTCGCTCAACCCGAAATTCTTTGAAGGTCTGCTGAAACACGGGGCCGAAGGCGTGCGACAGATCGAGGCTCAGGTGACGAACACAATGGGCTGGTCTGCGACAACGGGCCAAGTGGATGACTGGGTCTATCAGCGTATTTCCGAGACCTTCGTGTTGGATGAAGAGATGCGCAAACGCATCGCAGACCTGAACCCGACCGCCTCCAGCCGTATGGCGAACCGCCTGCTGGAAGCGTCTGACCGGAACTACTGGTCTCCCGATCCCGAAACGCTCGCCGCGCTACAAGAGGCGGCGGATGCGATTGAAGACCAGATGGAAGGGATCGCAGCACAATGATGATCCGTTCCGCACACATCAATGACAGGACCGGGGACACTACCCCCCGGATCCCCCGAGGTATTTGTGACCCAGCGAGACTGGGGCGCAGTGCGCAATTTGAAGGGAGGGCCCCATGGCTCCACTAGATCGAAATCCTCCGGTTCTGAAAGGACAGGATGGCGAAGGCTCTGTGCAGGTGCATCAAGACGCCGAAGCAAAGATCGAAGGCGCGAAGGTGTTTTCGGTGTACGGCAAAGGCGGGATCGGCAAATCGACCACCTCGTCGAACTTGTCTGCTGCGTTTTCGATGCTGGGCAAGCGGGTGTTGCAGATCGGCTGTGATCCTAAGCATGACAGCACGTTCACGCTGACCGGACAGCTACAACCAACCGTGATCGACATCCTGAAGGAGGTGGACTTCCACCCCGAAGAGCTGCGCGCAGAGGATTTCGTAACCGAAGGCTTCAACGGCGTGAAATGCGTTGAGGCAGGCGGGCCGCCTGCGGGCACCGGCTGTGGTGGCTATGTGGTGGGCCAGACGGTGAAGCTGCTCAAACAGCACCACCTTCTGGAAAGCACGGATGTGGTGATCTTCGACGTGCTTGGTGATGTGGTTTGTGGTGGGTTCGCCGCGCCGCTGCAACATGCGGACCGTGCGCTGATCGTCACCGCCAATGACTTCGACAGCATCTATGCAATGAACCGCATCATCGCGGCTGTCCGCGCCAAGGCGAACAACTACAAGGTGCGGCTCGCGGGCTGCGTCGCGAACCGCTCAAAGGACACGGATGAGGTGGATCGCTATTGCGACACCGTTGGGTTCAAGCGCATCGCGCATATGCCTGATGTGGATGCTATCCGCCGCTCACGCCTGAAAAAGAAAACCCTGTTTGAAATGGATGACGAAGAAGACATCGTCCATTGCCGCGCCGAGTATATCCGGCTTGCTGAGACGTTGTTCAACGGCACCGAAGCCCTTGCGCCGGACCCCATGGAAGATCGCGATATCTTTGAACTTTTGGGGTTCGATTGATGCTCGACAGCCGGTCTTCATATGATGGTGCAGCCCCGGATCAGGGCCCTAGCGCGTCGGTTTATGCGTCAACGCTGAGCCGGGTCGAGACCTATTTCGACAAGACCGCCACCAAGACGTGGGAGCGGCTGACTTCTGACGCGCCGGTGTCGAAAATCCGCGAGACTGTGCGGGCCGGGCGCGACCGGATGCGCGAATTGATGCTGTCGCGCCTGCCTTCTAATCTGACGGGTGCGCGGGTTCTGGATGCCGGGTGCGGCGCCGGGCAGATGAGCATCGAGCTTGCCGCACGGGGGGCTGAGGTGGTGGCGATTGATATCTCGCCGTCGCTGGTCGAGATCGCGCGTCGGCGGATGCCGAAGGACTTGGTGGGTCGCGTGACGTTCACCTCGGGCGACATGCTGGACCCTTCATTGGGCCGTTTTGACCACGTCATCGCGATGGACAGCCTGATTTACTACACCGCCGATGATATTGGCGTTGCGCTGAGCAAGTTGGAGCCGCGCGTGCGCTCGAATATCGTGTTCACGGTCGCGCCGCGCACTTTGCCGCTGATGGCGATGTGGTATGCGGGCAAGCTGTTCCCGAAATCTGATCGCAGCCCGGTGATGATCCCCCACGCCCCGCGCCCGCTGGCGACGGCAGCGCGTGTCAAAGGGGTACAGGGGTTTGTGAAGCCTGTCGAACGGGTCTCAAGCGGGTTCTACATTTCCCAGTTGATGGAGCTGCGTCGGTGAAATCCCTCGGCATCTCCCGGCTGAAAAGCCTGTCGCTGAGCGCGCTGCCTTTCGCAGATGCGGCCAGCCCGGATTTGCCGATGGCGCAATTGCTGCGCCTGTCGCTGTTTCAGGTATCCGTGGGAATGGCGTCTGTGATGCTCTTGGGCACGCTGAACCGCGTGATGATCGTTGAGCTGAGCGTTCCGGCGATGATCGTGGCGTTCATGATTGCGCTTCCCGTGCTGATCGCGCCCTTCCGGGCGCTGCTTGGCTTCCGGTCGGACACGCATAAGTCCGCGATTGGTTGGAAGCGTATTCCCTATCTGTGGTTTGGCTCGCTTTGGCAGATGGGCGGACTGGCGGTGATGCCATTTGCCCTGCTGGTTCTGGGCGGCGACGTCTATCACGAATTGCCGTTCGCAGGTGAGGTGCTCGCTGCGCTTGCCTTCCTGATGACGGGCCTCGGCATCCATATGACGCAGACCGCCGGGCTTGCGCTAGCGTCCGACCGCGCAACGGATGAAACGCGCCCGCGCGTTGTCGCATTGCTGTATGTGATGTTCCTTGTGGGTATGGGCGTGTCGGCGGTGATCGTTGGCGCGTTGCTATCGAACTATTCCGATCTGCGTTTGATCCGGGTGGTGCAGGGCGTTGCGCTGGTTGGGCTGATCCTGAATGTGATCGCCCTTTGGAAACAAGAGCATGTCCGCGCCATGAGCCGCGAAGAACGCGCCGCGCCGCGCCCGCTGTTCCGCGATGCCTGGACCGATTTCATGGATGGCGGGCAGGCCGGGCGCCTGCTGGCGTGCGTCTTTGTCGGCACGATGGCCTTCAACATGCAGGACGTGCTGCTAGAGCCTTATGGCGGCGAAATTCTGGGCCTATCCGTTTCGGCCACGACTTACCTGACCGCGCTTTGGGCGGTGGGGGCGCTGGCCGGATTTGCCTTTGCCGGGCAGCGGCTGGCGATGGGGTCGAACCCGCACCGGCTGGCGGCTGGAGGGATCCTCGCTGGCATATGGGCGTTCAGCCTTGTCATCTTCTCGGCCCCGATGGGGTCTGACACGCTGTTTTATGCAGGCGCGCTGCTTATTGGCTTCGGCGGCGGGCTGTTTGCGGTTTGCACGCTGATGGCCGCGATGAACATGCCTGCAACCGGCATTGCGGGCCGTGGCCTTGCGCTGGGCGCTTGGGGTGCGGCGCAGGCGACCGCTGCAGGCGTCGCGATTGCCCTTGGCGGCACGCTGCGCGACTGGGTTGGCGCGATTGCTGCCTCCGGCCAATGGGGTGAGGCGCTGAACACGCCCGCAACTGGCTATTCTTTCGTTTACCATTCCGAGATTGGCCTGCTCTTCGTCACTCTCGCAATCCTTGGGCCGCTCGTGCGCAAAGCCGGCCCTTTCACCAAACCGGACACCGCGACAACCAAGCTTGGTCTTGCGGATATGCCGACATGACCCATCCCGAAATAAATCCATTGAGGAAGATATCATGACATCCACCTTCTTTTGGGAATTCGATCTGGCCAGCCTTGCGCTCTGGCTGTTCTATTTCTTCTTTGCCGGGCTGATCATCTACATCCAGCGCGAAAACATGCGCGAAGGCTATCCGATGACGGATGACGCGGGCGAAGAGTCGATCAACCAAGGCCCTTTCCCGGTGCCGGAAGACAAGACCTTCATTCTGCCGAACGGCAAAGGCGAGCTGACGGTTCCGTCTGGCCAGCGCCCCGACCGGGCCGATCTGGCGATGGAACAGGTGAACCCCTCCAACGGCTATCCGCTGGAGCCGACAGGTGATCCCATGGTGGACGGCATTGGCCCGGCCTCGTGGGCGAACCGTGAAGACGCGCCTGAGCTTGATGGCCACGGCCATCCGAAGCTGGTCCCAATGAGTGCAGCCGAAGCATTTTCCGTTGCCACGGGCATCGACCCGCGCGGGCTGCCTGTAATGTCCGGAGACAAGGAAATCGTGGGCCGCGTCACCGATATGTGGGTCGATGAGCCGGAACAGATGGTGCGGTATCTGGAATATGAACTGGACCCGAAATGGGGCTCTGGCACACGGCTGGTGCCGCTCACGCTGGCGCGCATCCTGCTGAACCGGGTGCAGATCCACTCGATCTATGCCGAGCATTTCGACGGCGTGCCCAAACATGCCTCGCCCCGGCAGGTGACCAAACTCGAAGAGGACAAGATCAGCGCCTATTACGGCGGCGGCAAACTCTACGCGGGCAACCGCCAAGAGAACATCATCTGATCGCTCCCCCTTAACCGCAACCCATCAAGGAGACGTGCGCATGCCTCATGATGATTTTGAAATCGAACCGGTTCCGGGCCTTCCGGAACTGCCCCCGCAGGGAGAGCAAATCCTGTGGCAAGGCAAACCGGATTGGTGGGCGCTCAGCAAAGAAGCGCTCAGCTTCTGGTGGGTTGCGGGTTACTTCGCGGTGCTGGCGGTTTGGCGCTTTGTCACTGTGGTTGATTTGATGCCGATCGGGCAAGCGATCGGGGCTTCACTGCCCTTTGTTATTCTCGGCTCTGTCGTGTGCGGGTTGCTTGTGCTGTTCGCATGGATACAGGCGCGGCTGACGATGTATACCGTCACCACGTCGCGCATCGTGATGCGCATTGGCGCGGCGCTAACGGTGACGCTGAACCTGCCTTACCGCCAGATCGGCAATGCCTCGCTTGACCTGCGCGGCTCCGGCCACGGCACCATCGCGTTCGAGACGATGGGCGATACGCGCCTGAGCTACCTTGTGTGCTGGCCCCATGTGCGCCCTTGGGTGATGAAAAAGACCCAGCCTGCCCTGCGCTGTATTCCAGAGGCCCGCAAAGTGGCCGATCTTGTCTCTGAAGCTGCACAGGCCCGAGTTTCAGAGCCGATGGTGGCCCGCCGCGTGCCTAGCGCGGCTGTGGCAGCGGAGTAATGGCTATGGATCAGACCCGCCAACGCCAATACCACGCCCATGCAGACGAGTTGGTACCTACAATCCTGCTGCGCCTTATGTTTGCGCTTGTGGTGGCGATCCTCGCGCTTGTGACTGTCTCGACCCTGTCGGGCCGTCCCTTGGAAAGCACCCCGGCGAACACACCCATCCTGCGTGAACGGGCGATCTTCCTCTCTGGCGATATGGCTGGTGCGGCGCGTGTGTTGGACCAGAACGGCACGGTTCTCGCTGAATTCGACGCCAATACCGGGGGCTTCATCGCCGGGATCGAACGGGTGATCTACCGCGAGCGCATGAAGCGCGGCATTGAACAGGGCGGTCCCGTTTTGCTGCGCCTTCGGACCGGAAATCGCCTGTCCATCTATGACCCCGCAACTGATTGGTCCGCTGAACTCATGGGGTTCGGTGCCGATAACGTCCGCAGCTTTGCCAGGCTGCTGGATCAACCCTAGTCCAGAAAGGAAGCCACCTATGGGACTTTTGACAAAAGACGTGGAACACCACCCGTGCACTGTGGAGGTCAGCCACTGTTTCGACAGCCTCCACGCGCATGTGAAATTCAACGACGGCGCGGTGATAAACCCCGGCGATGAAGTTGTCGTGAAAGGCCCCGAAATCATGGCCCCCTATGGCGAGGTCGTGCGCGAGGACCGCGAGGCGGTGATCTACCGTGCCTCCAAACTGGAACAGCTCTGGACCCGGCTGACCGGCGATCTGGAGTTCATGGAACTGTGCGAATTTTCCTTCTCTGAGGAGGTGAAGCTATGAACATGCACAAAGATATGACGCGAACCTCTGGTGCGACACACACTGCCGATGCGACCACGGTCGAAGAGGGCCTCGCCATCGCGGAAGCGCAGGACGCGCAGTACACATCTGAGTTTGCCACCGATACGGCGATGCAGAATACCCTGCTGACCCCGCGCTTTTATACGACCGACTTTGATGAGCTTGACGCAGTGGACGTGTCCCCGGTGCGCGAGGATTGGGACGCGCTGATCGATCAAATGGAAGCGGACCCGAACCGGGGCCATTTCAAGAAGAACGAAGACTGGGATGACGTGGATTGGGACGGAATGGACCCCGAGCTCAAGAAAGAGTTCATCGACTTCCTGATCTCGTCCTGCACCGCCGAGTTTTCGGGCTGCGTGCTGTATAAGGAAATGAAACGGCGGGGGTCCAACAAGGATATCACGCAACTTTTCCAACTGATGGCGCGGGATGAGGCACGGCATGCGGGGTTCATCAATGACGCCTTGCGAGAGGCTGGTCTGCGGGTGAATCTGGGTTTCCTCACGCAGAAGAAGAAATACACCTACTTCCGACCAAAGTTTATCTACTACGCGACCTATCTGTCTGAAAAGATAGGATATGCGCGCTATATCACCATCTTCCGCCACCTTGAGGCGAACCCGGAATTGCGCTTCCACCCGATCTTCAAATGGTTCCGGGAATGGTGCAATGACGAGTTCAGCCATGGCGAGGCGTTTGCCCTGTTGATGAAAACTGATCCCAAGCTGACCTCTGGCGTGAATGTCTGGTGGATCAAGTTCTTCCTTACGGCGGTCTACTCGACCATGTATGTGCGCGACCACCAGCGCCCGGCCTTCCACAAGGCGCTGGGCGTCGACATGGACTGGTATGCGCATGAGGTGTTCACCAAGACGTCGAAGCTGACTGAGCAGATCTTCCCGATCACCCTCGACATTGAACACCCGCGTTGGCAGCGCGAGTTGGTTGCGATGCAAAAGGCCAATGTCAAAATCGCAGAGGCGAAAGAGCAGGGCGGTTTTGCGGGCAAGGTCAAGCAACTCGTGGGCTCGCTACAAGCGGCGCGGGCGTTTGTGTCGCTCTTCACCATCCCGGCGAAGACCCATCAGGTACCCGACAATGTGCGGCTGGAACCTGTCTATTGAAACTCATCGTCTGGCATAAATCAAAAGGCTGCCTTGTGCTGACCCTTGGGCTTCAGGACCAACTGGCGCTGCATGTGCGGCATAAGTATGTGGCGGCTGATCTTCATCCAACCGGATCGGAGACACTTGAATGAGTCCCTGGGTCGCAGCCGTAATTGCCCTGTTTGTCTGGTGGTTCTCCACCGGGGCGATCCTGATGGCTGTGAAATACGCCGATGCCAAAGGCCCCGCCGCGCGGCTGCGTGCAACGCTGTATGCGCTGCCGCTGCTGGTGGGCGGGATCTATGGGCTTTGGGCGACGGCGGGCGACGTGTCGATCTTCGGGGTTTATGTGGCCTTTCTGGCAGCGCTAGCGCTATGGGGTTGGATCGAACTGGCTTTCCTGACGGGTGTAATCACGGGGCCAAACAGCAATGTGCTGCCCGATCATGTCTCTGAATCCGAAAGGTTTATCCGCGCGTGGGGGACGATTGCCTATCATGAGATGTTGCTGCTGGCGGTGCTGATTGGGCTGATCGTCGGCACCTATGGGACACTGAACAGCTTCGGCATGTGGACCTTTGCGATCCTCTACTTCGCGCGGATTTCGGCCAAGCTGAACCTCTATCTCGGTGTGCCGAAAATCCAGATCGACTTCATCCCTGACGCGCTGTCGCACCTGCCATCGCATTTCCGCCATCGCGCGATGAACTGGCTGTTTCCGCTCTCGATCACCGGGCTGTCCTTCGCTGTCGCCTGCTGGCTGGAACGCCTCTATGCCGTTGAAACGGCTGGGGATATCACTGGCTTCGCGCTTTTGACCGCGCTGACAAGCCTCGCCCTTTTTGAACATTGGATGATGGTTCTCCCCATCCCCGATGAACGCCTCTGGCGTTGGATGCTGCCGGATACGTCCGGTGCGCTGACAACGCCCAAACCCACGACCCAAGACACTAAGCAAGGGGGACATCATGGACTTTGACAACTTGTTCCAAGCCCAGCTCGAAACACTAAAAGAAGAGGGCAACTATCGCATCTTCGCGGAATTGGAGCGGCAATCCGGCGCTTTTCCCCGCGCCAAATGCCACGATGCCGAATCCCCGGATGAGGTGACGGTCTGGTGCTCGAATGACTATCTTGGCATGGGGCAGCATCCCGCTGTAACCAGCGCGATGAAAGAGACGATTGATGCCTGCGGTGCGGGTGCGGGCGGCACGCGGAACATCTCTGGCACCAACCACGCGCATAAACAGCTTGAAGCGGAACTGGCCGATCTGCACGGCAAGGAAGCCGCGCTGCTGTTCACCTCTGGCTATGTGTCCAACTGGGCGGCCTTGTCCACGCTTGGCTCTCGTTTGCCGAATGCGGTGATCCTGTCGGACGCGCTGAACCACGCGTCGATGATCGAAGGGGTACGCCACGCGAAATGTCCCAAAGTGATCTGGAAGCACAACGACCCCAAAGACCTCGACGAGAAGCTGGCGGCGCTGCCTGCCAACGCGACCAAGATCGTTGCGTTTGAGAGTGTCTACTCCATGGATGGCGACATTGCCCCCATCGGCGAAATCCTCGACGTCTGCGAAAAGCATGGCGCGATGAGTTATATTGACGAAGTGCACGCGGTTGGCATGTATGGCCCGCGCGGCGCGGGCGTGGCCGAGCGTGAAGGGCTGATGGAGCGTATCACTCTGATCGAAGGCACGCTGGGCAAAGCCTATGGCGTTGTCGGTGGCTATATCACCGGCTCTGAAGCGCTGGTGGACTTTATCCGCTCCTTTGCATCCGGGTTCATCTTCACGACGGCCTTGCCACCGGCTGTGGCCGCCGCCGCGCAAGTGTCGATCAAGCACCTCAAGACCAGCGACACGGAACGCAAGTTGCAGAAAGAACGCGTGGCTTACCTGCGCAAGCGGTTGGACCAAGAAGGCATCCCGCATCTGGAAAACGCCAGTCACATCATTCCGGTGATGATCAAAGACCCGGTGAAATGTCGTATGATCGCTGATTATCTGATGCAGCAATATGGTATCTATGTGCAGCCCATTAACTACCCCACGGTGCCCAAAGGGACCGAACGGCTGCGCTTCACCCCTTCACCTCTGCACTCCATTGAAGACATTGAACATCTGGTGCTCGCCCTGAAAGAGCTTTGGAAGCAATGCGCCATCAGTCACGCGGTCGCTTAGGCCACCTCGCTCGCGTCATTGTGAGTGTTGACTTCGCGCATTACGACCTAAGTCTTAGTCAGAATTAGACTAAGGGAGAGACTAATGAACCGCATTCTTGCGACCCTCGCCGCAGCCACCTTGGCTGTTCCCGCTTTCGCCGATGGCCATGCGTCAGGCGACGCTGAGGCAGGCAAAAAAGTGTTCAACAAATGCAAGTCGTGCCACATGATCGTCAGCGATGACGGTGAAACGATTGTGAAGGGCGGAAGGACAGGCCCGAACCTCTACGGCGTCTTTGGCCGCGTGCCCGGCTCTGTCGATTTCAAATACGGCAAAGACATTGTGGCAGCAGGCGAGAACTTTCCGGATGGCTGGGACGAAGCGACCTTCGCGTCTTATGTTGCGGACCCGCGCGCTTGGCTTCGTGAGGTGACTGGCGACAGCAAAGCGAAGTCGAAAATGTCCTTCAAACTGAAGAAGGAAGAAGATCAGGCGAATGTCTGGGCCTACCTCGTCAGCGTCGGCCCTGCGCCGGAAGCCGAAGCGACGAACTGATCCAAACTTGCCTTTTGGCAGTTGTGAAAGCCGCGCCTGATCCGGGCGCGGCTTTTTCTATGTAAAGTCCAAAAACTCCGCGCAAAGGTCAGCGACGTTCTCCGGCTGCTCTTCATGCGCCAGATGGCCCAGCCCTTGCAGGGTGATCACCTCGGCATTCGGCATTCTTTGCGCAGCTGTGTTTGCAACGCGGGTTGGAACGGTCATGTCATACGCGCCGACGATGAAACGCGTGGGGTTCGTGATTGTGGGAAGGTCCGCCAGAAGCGGGTCCAGATCCCATTGCGCCATCATCGAAAGCGTCCCGCTCACATGCCGTTCCATCGAGACAAGGCGACGGTAGCGGTCCAGCGCGTCTGGGCCGAGTTTCGATCCTGTACTGTCTATTAGCGCCTTGATCCGGGCCGGGTTGGCCGATGCGCCTGAAAATAGCTTGGAGGTAAAGGGAACCGCCGCAAGTAGCTTAGCTACGGCGGGAAAGAGCAGCCCGGCGATCCCTTCGAACGGGCTGAGCGCCGGGTTGATGCCGATGATCCTGACGTCCGGCCTGCTCCGCGCCATTTCCAAAGCGACGGCAGCGCCTGCGGAATGTCCAACAATTGCTTGAGGGGCTAGGCCTTCTTGGGCGCAAAGCGCAGCTATGTCCTCGGCCATTTGAACAAGCCCAGACCGTCTTTGCCCACCAAGCCGCGTGAAGCCATGCCCGGGTAGGTCAGGTGCGAAGACGCGTGCGTTTCGTCCGAGCAAGGGGATGAGATCCGCGAAACTATGCACCGACCCGCCCGCGCCATGCAGCAGCAGCACATCCGGCCCTTTGCCCGTCTGCTGCACGTGCCAATCATGCCGCGGCCCGCGTATCTGGCGGGAGAGGGAGCGGTTGGGCCAGTCGTTGGGGATATCTCTCGTCTGGTCAGGCACCGTCCAGAACCGTTTGCACCGCGCCAGAAAGTTTCTCGGCATCGGCGCGGGGCAGGGGCAGGTAATGTGCGTCCAGATGCTGCGCCAAATCGCGCAGAACGGGCTGCGGGCGGTTGGACATATCGATCACAAGCGTCTCAAACCCTGCACTGCGCAAATGGCGGGCCATTTTGGTTGCATCCTCGCGGGCCTGCGCACGGTCGGCCGTCCCATCCAGCGCGATGTTGGCCTTGCCGTCCGTGGCGATGACGATCACAGGGGTCATGCCCCGTTCGCGCCCCTGTTGGGCGATCAACATCGCCTCCTGCATGCCACATGCGAGCGGTGTGCCGCCGCCGCCGGGCAACGCGGCGAGTTTGCGTTTGGTCTGCACCAGCGAGCGGGTCGGAGCCAGCAAGCACTCTGCCGCCTCGCCCCGGAACGACACCAGCGCCACATGATCGCGCGCGGCATAGGCTTGGCCAAGGAGCAATTCGATCGCTCCCTTGGCTTCGTTTAGTCGCGAGATGGCAGCAGAGCCGGAGGCATCCACCGCGAAGACAATCAAGCGGTCCGACTTCGTTTCATACCGTTTAAGCCGCAGATCGCTCTGCCGGACCAGAAGCCCTGCGCGGTCTGGCGTCGCCTTTCGCCGGATCGGTTGCCAAGGCGCAGCGGCGCGCAACGTCGCCACTACGTCCAGCCGGGACCGCCCGTCGAGCTTGCCCCAGCGCGAGGGCAGGGGCCGCCCGCGCCGATTTCCCTTCCGTTTCTGACCAAAGCCAGACCCAGAGGACGCGCGCACCCGGCCCATCTGCCCTAAACCTGCCAGCACTTCGGGGGGCAAAAGGGCTTTGACCGCGTCGATCATCATATCGCCTTGCGGCAGCGTATCGCTCGGCCCATCAGAGCCGTCGTCGCCTTGCTGCGCTTCGGGCTGCTGCGGTGTTGGTTCATTGGCGTCTTCGACCGGGTCCGGTGGCATGCGCGTTGCGCGGTGCGAAAAGACCAAAGCGGCGGCCATGGCCAGATCTTCTTCCGCCACCGCCAGCCGATTGTGCAGGCCAGCGTGCGCGCGTGCCGCGGCGAGGGCTTGCAAAGGGGCGCGCAGCGAGGTGATGCCAAACTGCTCGGCCGTCACCACCAGCGCGTCGATATCGTCGTCGTTATGGGTGATGCTGCTGAGGTCCATGTCGGTCACGCGCGGCGCAAAATCCAGCCCACGCGGCGGGCGCCCTTCGGGATCAATGCGGAATGCCATACGTTCTGCAAGTGCGCGGGGCAGCCCTTCGGCCTCTTCCGCGCCTTCGTCCAGCGCGAGCAGAACAGCTTCGCGTGATGCGTCCAGATGTTGCGACAGCTTGGCCGCAAGATCATCAGGGCAGCGTTCGGCCATCGTCAAACACAGCTGTGCGCGCCGCTCCAGCAAACCAGCGCTGCGGACAATGCGCCCGCCTGCCAGCGTCGCGGCGATGTCCACGCCGCCAAACAGTTGGGTGTCGTCAATCGTCGGATGGAGCTTTGCCAGCTTGGGAAACACATTGCGGATCGCCGCCAGTACCGTATCGCGCGCAGGTCCGGCGCGCATCCGCACCGCCGCACCGCCCAGCCCCTGCGGGTCCAGCGCCAGGAGTTGCAGTGCGAGCGCCGCCCGCTCCCAATCGGCAGGCGCGCTTGGGGCTGTCATGCCAGCACGCTCTCCACCGTACGCGCAACGCGCGTGGTCGAGCCGGCTTCGTCCAGTGGATCACGGCGCAGACGGTGCGACAGAGCCATAGGAGCAATGCGCATCAGATGGGCGCGGGTAATGTCGGTTTCACCCTCATACGCAGCCAGAGCGCGCGCGGTGCGCAGCAGCGTGAGCTCCCCGCGCAGCCCATCCGAGCCAAGCGCGATGCACAACTCGGCGCAATCCCTTAGGATTTCATCGGAATTTCCGACGGTTTTCAGGTCCTTGCGTGCTGCGATGATCGCATCCCGGATCGCCGCGTCTTGCGATTGGTAAATCGCCATGAACGCCGCCCGGTCCCGCTCAAACGCATCCCGGCGCTTGATGACTTCGATGCGCTGTTCAATATCCGTAGGCGAGCGCACTTCGACCGATAGTCCAAAGCGGTCGAGAAGCTGAGGCCTCAACTCCCCTTCCTCCGGGTTGCCAGAGCCAACCAGCACAAACCGCGCCGGGTGGCGGATCGACAGACCTTCGCGTTCAACGACATTCTCGCCGGATTGGGCCACGTCGAGCAGTAAATCAACGATGTGATCCTCCAGCAGGTTCACTTCGTCGATATACAGATATCCCCGGTTCGCCCGCGCCAGCAGGCCCGGTTCGAACTGAGTCTCGCCCCGCGTCAACGCCCGTTCAATATCCAGCGCGCCAACCACGCGGTCTTCCGTCACGCCAAGGGGCAGATCAACAACGGGAGTGGGCTTTTCAACAATGGTGTCCGAACTGATTTCCGCCCAATCCGGGCAGTCTTCGCAACGTGCCGCGTTTACCGGGCACCCCTCGACAGCGGTGATCTGCGGCAGAAGCCCTGCCAGCGCCCGCACAGCGGTCGACTTGCCCGTCCCGCGATCCCCAAAGACCAACACCCCGTTAATGCCGGGGTCCACGGCCGTCAGGATCATGGCCAGCTTCATATCCTCCTGCCCAACAATGGCGGAGAAGGGGAAAACGTCACTCATGCGGGGCACTCCAATCCATCGAGCGGGCTGGTGCCGCCCCAACTGCCCGCATCGCCAAGGACGGCAAAGCGGGCGTATAATTCTTCGCGGAACCAGTCCCCGTCGCGCACGGCCTTGATGGCGCGGGCATGGGGGCCGTCCTTGCGGGCGAAATCGGCCATACTGGCTGTGTCGGGCCAGATGGAAAAGGTGATCTGTTGCAGAAGCGGCACCTCACCAATGCCGATCTTGAACGCGACATTGGGGTCAGCGCCGATCACTGGCTCAATGCGGGGCACATGTTTCCAGAACTTCATCGCGACCTTCGGTTTCACCGTTGCGCGGGTCAGCGCGGCCAGCGGGCCGGGGGCCGCATCGGCAGACACCTTGAAGGGCGCATCGCCCGACCACTGTCCCTTTGACCAAGTGGTGCTGAGGAACACGGTCCAATGTTCACCCGCGCGGCGCTGATAGCGCTGGAACAGCTTGTGATGCGCTGTGCGTTCCTGCGCGACAGACAAGTCCGGCCATGTCGCCAGAATCGCATAGACGCCCGTGTTCGGGATCGGTGTGAAGCCCTCGCCGGTGCCAGACCCGCAGAGCTTCCAGAACCCGATATCCGGCACGCGGGGCATCTGGGGCCGCGCCGCGCCCATCATATAGAACGCCCAAAGACGGTCCAATACGCTGTCAAAGCGGAAGAAAGAAAGGCTCACGATCTGAGTCATTTGGCGCACTGAGTCTCAAGATTACTCTGCTTGATATGGTCTCAGGTCAGAAGTTAATTGTCAACTAAACTAGACACTAGTAGTGTTTGCTACAAATGACACGACTTGATCCCATCGAATCAATCGGCGCTTCTAGCAAAGAGGCGTCCCATGCGATTGTCATTGGCGCAGGGCTGGGCGGGTTGGCTGCGGCGATGCGGCTGGGTGCGCGCGGCTACCGCGTTACGGTGATCGACAAGCTGGACGTGCCCGGCGGGCGCGGCTCTTGCATCCGGCAGGACGGGCACCGCTTTGACCTTGGCCCGACCATCGTGACCGTGCCGCAGGTTTATGAGGACCTCTGGCGCGCGTGCGGTCGGGACTTTCATCA
>CAZPXE010000004.1:0-9017 GCA_964590545.1 uncultured Rhodobacterales bacterium
CCACCGGGGGGCATTCTGCCCCCCGGACCCCCCTGAGAGTTTCCCTGGCTTTGTGAAGAAATAATGCGCGCGTACGATCCGAGTTCCTCACACCGCACCGGTTGGCTCTTGGCTGCCCCACTTACTGCCGTGCTGGCCGTCTTTTTGGTGCTGCCCATTATCATG
The DNA here is from genome assembly GCA_964590545.1 of uncultured Rhodobacterales bacterium. Classification (GTDB taxonomy): domain Bacteria; phylum Pseudomonadota; class Alphaproteobacteria; order Rhodobacterales; family Rhodobacteraceae; genus Aliishimia. Next base: position 166 of record CAZPXE010000004.1, read on the forward strand.
ATTGTGGTCGTCAGTTTCTGGGGTGCCACGGAATGGTCGATCTATCCTGCCTTCCTTTTCGACAATTACGAATTTTTGCTGACCTCGGACGTGACCTACCGCGTGTTTTTGAACACGTTGAAATATGCCTTCATCACATGGGTTTTCACGCTGCTGATCGGGTTTACCGTCGCCTATTATCTGGCCTTCCATATCCGCAGCCTCACATGGCAGATCGCGCTGTTTTTACTGTGTACGATCCCGTTTTTGACGTCGAACATCATCCGGATGATCTCTTGGATTCCGTTTCTGGGACGCAATGGGATCGCCAATTCGACGCTGATCTCGATGGGGGTCATTGACGAGCCGCTGGACTGGCTGCTGTTCAGCGATTTCAGTGTGATCCTCGCCTTTGTCCACCTCTACACGCTGTTCATGGTCGTGCCGATATTCAACACGATGATGCGGATCGACAAATCGCTGATCGAGGCGGCGGCGGATGCGGGCGCGTCGGGCTGGCAGACGGTGCGCTATGTGATCATACCGCTGACCAAGCCGGGGATTATGATTGGCACGATTTTTGTGGTGGCGCTGGTGATGGGGGATTTCATCACGGTGCGCTTCATGTCGGGCAGTCAGTCGGCCAATATGGGGCGGCTCATTCAGAATGATATCGCGCTGCTGCAATACCCATCGGCCTCTGCGACGGCGGTGATCTTGCTGGTCACGGTGCTGCTGCTGATCGGCACTTTGCTGCGCTTCGTAGATATCCGGAAGGAACTTTGACGATGGAGCCGCGCCCCAAATCCTTCTATGCGCTGAGCGCATTTTTCGTGCTGTTTCTGATCTTCCTCTACGGCCCGACGCTAACGATCGGCATCCTTTCGTTTCAAGGGCCCGGCGGCGGGCTGACCTTCCCGATGCGGGGCGTGTCGCTGCACTGGTTCCGGGACCTGTTCGAGCAGCAGGCTGTGGGGGATATCTGGGGCTCTTTCGCGCGGTCCTTCGTGCTGGGGCTGATGGTAATGGTGACCACTGTTGTCGTGTCGGTGATGGGTGGGCTGGCCTTTCGCAAGCGCTTTGCCGGATCGAGCGTGCTGTTTTACCTGATCATCACCTCGCTGGTGATCCCGTCTATTCTGGTCTCGCTCGGCGTCGGGCTGATCTGGTCGCAATCGGGCTTGCCGGTGCATTGGTCCACCTCAGGCTATGGCGCGCAACTGACATGGACGCTGCCCTTTGGGTTGCTGATTATGTTCGCTGTCTTCAACCGGTTCGACAAATCCTATGAGGAGGCCGCGCGGGATCTGGGGGCGAGCCCGTGGCAGGTGATCCGCCATGTGGTGCTGCCCATCATCGCGCCCTCGCTGATCGGCGTTGCGCTTTTTGGCTTTACGCTAAGCTATGATGAATTTGCCCGAACGCTGCTGACTTCCGGCAGCTACAACACACTGCCGCTTGAGATTTTCGGGATGACGACCAATGTGACGACCCCGGTGCTGTTCGCGCTGGGCACCTTTACGACGGTGTTTTCACTGCTGGTGATTGGTGTCTTCCTGCTGGTGGTTTGGGCGATGAACCGCCGCCGGGCGCGGCTTGGCTCGGATGCAGGGCAGGGGATGGTCTGATGGCGGTGGTCTTCATCAATCCCAACAGCACCGTGTCGATGACCTCTGCAATGACCGAACAGGCCCGCCGGGCTGCTCCGGATGTGTTGTTTGACGGTTGGACGTCGCATCGAGGGCCAGCGGCCATTCAAGGGGTCGAAGATGGAGAGGCGGCGGTGCCTCCCATGTTGGAACTGGTGAAAGAGGCGTCAGACATTGGGGCCGAAGGTATCGTGATCGGCTGCTTTGACGATACTGGTTTGGCCGAGGCCAAACGTCTGGCTGCCTGTCCGGTGATCGGCATTGGTCAGGCGGCCTATCATTTTGCGGCTTTGCAAGGGTGGCGTTTCAGCGTTGTGACGACATTGTCGGTGTCGGTGCCGATTTTGGAGGACAATATCCGCGCGCAGGGACTTGAACATGTGTTGTCCAGAGTGCGCGCGTCGGATGTTCCCGTGTTGGAGCTGGAGGCAAATCCTAAACACGCAGGGCAGGTTGTGGCGCGCGAAGCCGCCGATGCCGAGGCCAATGACCACATCGGTGCGCTCATTCTGGGGTGTGCTGGTATGGTCGAAGTGTTCGCTGCGGTCCGGCAAGCTGTCACGGTGGAGGTTATTGATCCAGTGTCATGTGCCGCACGTGCGATGCGCTGGCTTGCCAAGGGGTAGGCTGGCAAAGGGTTTGGCTGGCACAGGGGTTACTGTGCAATTCAGGTGGACGGCGCGTAGAAACGTCAAGTTTGGGCGCGAACCGTCGAGCCGGGGATAAGTTTGAACCCGATATCCTTTGTCGATTCCACTGGCTCTCCTTGCAAGCGGGCCAGCATCATTTCGGCAGCCACTTGTCCAAGTTTCAGATGCGGCACATGCATTGAGGTCAGGCGCATGGGCAGGACCGATGCAATCGGCAGGTCACCCCAGCCAGCGATACCAATGTCTTGCGGCACGCGCAGACCTTTGGACTGCACGTATTGCAACCCACCAAAGGCCATCGCGTCATTCTGATAAAAGATGCAATCCAGCGGCTCTCCTGCCGCCAATAGCTGCTCGGTCCCATAAAAGCCGGTGTAATAGGTTGCTGTGTCGTGCAGGCAAAGTTGCTTGGCGACCGTGCCGCCACCGCCCTCGACCGCCTTGCAGAACCCATCTAACCGCGTGGTTGCGGCGCTGGCAACATCGTGGCTGGTGCCGACATATCCCAACGCTTCATATCCAGCGCTTGCAAGATACCGGCCCATGTCAAAGCCGCTGTCGAAATGATTGAGTCCGACGCTCATATCGAGCGGACTGGAGTTGAGGTCCCAAATCTCAATAATCGGGATGCCCGCGGCGCGCAGCAGTTCCATTGCGCGCGGCGAGTGGTAGCGCCCTGTCAGGATCAGCCCTGCGGGCTGCCATGAGAGGACCGTTTTGATCCAATCCTCTTCCGCCGCATGGGTGTGCTGGGTCAGGCCAAGCACGGATTGGTGACCAAATGCGCCCAGTTTGCGGTCGATCCCTTCCAGGACCTGACTGAAGACTTCGTTGCCCAGATCGGGGATCGACACGCCCACGAAAGTCGACGCGCTATCGCCCGCGAAAACAGTGGCGAGGCGATTCGGAAGGTAGCCAAGCTCTTCGACTTTCTGCATCACCAGATCACGGGTCTTGTCCGAATACCCGCCATCGCGGCGCAGAACACGGCTGGCGGTCATCTTCGACACACCAGCGGCCCGCGCGACCTCTGAAAGGCTTACCCCATTGTTTTTGTTTCTTTTTCCAACCATCAAACGCTGACTACGTTACGGGTAACTTTGTTCTTGACGGCATTCTATTTCTGCCTAACGTTAAGGCAATGTTACGGGTAACGCACGCTAGATGGCAAGCCCCGTAGCAGGGGAGGACACGCAATGCAGAACCTGCGATCAGGTTTGCTTTTTGACGGCATCGACAAGCATTTTGGGGGCACTTATGCGCTCAAGGATGTGTCGTTGACCGTGGCGCGTGGCGAGATATTGGCCTTGCTGGGCGAGAATGGCGCGGGCAAATCCACCTTGATTAAAGTGCTGGGCGGTATCCACAAACCGGATGCAGGGCGGGTAATGATCGACGGGCTCGAGTATACACATCGCCCGGCTGGGTTTGGTGAGCGGCAGAAAGTGGCGTTCATCCATCAGGATCTTGGCCTTATCGAATGGATGACCGTGGCAGAAAACATCGCGCTTGCTTTGGGCTATGCGCGCAAAGGCGGGATGATCCGCTGGGGCGAGGTTGAGACCTTTGCCGCGCACGCGCTTGCCAAGGTCGATTGCCGTTTCGATCCCACCACCCGGGTTGAGGATTTGAGCCGGACCGAGAAATCCCTTGTTGCCATCGCACGCGCGCTGGCCGTGGATAGCGAGTTTCTGGTTCTGGACGAGCCCACCGCCTCGCTGCCTGCGGACGAAGTCGAACGCCTCTTTGACGCGATCCGGCCTTTGCGCGAACAAGGCGTGGGCATGATTTACGTCAGTCACAGGCTGGATGAGATTTTCCGTATTGCTGATCGCGTGGCTGTGCTGCGCGACGGAATGTTGGTGGGCGTGCGCGACATTGCCCACACCACTGCCGAAGAGTTGGTGCAGAAAATCGTCGGGCGTAAAACGCGCGAGACAGTGAAGCTGGCTGCTGCGCCGGGCGACGACGTGCTGCGGCTGGCTCACTTTACTGTGGGCGATGTGGGGCCGATGGATATCACCCTGCGCCAGAACGAAATCGTTGGGCTGGTCGGTCTGCGCGGGGCAGGGCACGAGGCGATCTCGCGCGGGCTGTTCGGGCTGAAACCGTTTGAGGGCGACGCGGTCTTGCAAGGCGAAACGCCGGATTTGAGCACGCCGGTCAAGGCCATGGCCGCCGGGGTCGGGCTGGTCGCCAAGGACCGGACCGAAGAATCCGTCGCGATGAGCCTAACGATCCGGGAAAACACGTTTCTCAACCCCGAAGGCGTGGGGCGCAAGCTGCTCAACATGCTCTCACCCAAGGTCGAGGCGGAGCAGGCGACTGTGATCGGCGCGGAACTTGGCCTGTCACCAAACGATCCGACCCTCGCGATCGAGGCGCTGTCGGGCGGCAACCAGCAAAAGGTCGTCATTGGTCGCTGGCTCGCCACCGGGCGGCGTTTGCTGCTGTGTGAGGACCCGACGGCGGGTGTGGACGTGGGCGCGAAGGCCGAGATTTACGCGCTTTTGAACCGCGCGCTGGCCGATGGGGTCGGTATCATGGTCATTTCCACCGATTTTGAAGAGATCACGGCGATCTGCCACCGGGCGATCGTGTTCAGCCAAGGCGAAATTGTCGACGAGTTGTCCGGCACCCGTCTGACCACCGAGAACCTGATACAGGCGGCCTCTGCCGGGAACATGAAGACAGAAGGAAGCAAACATGCAATCGCTTGAAAGTGGCGCGCTTGAACCCACGAAAGCCGAATTGAAGGGATTGCCGCTGCTGAAGAAACTGGGGCGGTTCCTGCCGGTCTATGGGTTGGTGATCTTGACGGTTTTTCTGATCGTGCTGTTCTCGGTCCTGCTGCCCAAAACATTTCCGACGATGCTAAACCTGCGGGCGATTGTCAGCGACAAGGCGATTATCGCGCTGCTCTCGCTTGGGGCAATGATCCCGATGGCGGCGGGGAGAATTGACCTGACGGTCGGGTACGGGATCGTGCTGTGGCACATTCTGGCGATTTCGATGCAGACCATGCTGGGCCTGCCATGGCCGATTGCTGTGGCCGTGGTGATTGTGCTGGGTGCATTTACGGGCTTTCTGAATGGTTTGCTGGTCGAGGTCGCCAAGATCGACAGCTTCATCGCGACCCTGGGCACCGGCACAGTACTTTACGCGCTGGCGCTGTGGCATACCGGAGGGCGGCAGATGGTGGGGGTGCTACCGGACGGGTTTTATGGGCTTTCGACCACCTTTGTCTGGGGGTTGCCGATCACCGGCTTTTACCTTCTGGCGATCACTGTGGTGATGTGGATCGTGCTCGAATACACGCCGGTTGGGCGGTACCTGTATGCCATCGGCGCGAACCAGCGCGCCGCCCAACTGAACGGCATTCCGACCCGGAAATACGTGATCGGGGCCTTCGTCGCCTCTGGCGCCATGACCGCACTGGCGGGCGTGCTTCTGGCGGCCAAGCTGCGTATCGGGCAGGCATCGGTGGGGCTGGAATTCCTGCTGCCCGCGCTTGTGGGCGCGTTCCTTGGCTCGACCACCATCAAACCGGGGCGGGTGAATGTTTGGGGCACCATAGTGGGTGTCGCCATCCTCGCCGTGGGGATTTCCGGCATCCAACAATTCGGCGGCTCCTTCTGGGTCGAGCCGCTGTTCAACGGGGTAACTCTGCTGATTGCCATTGGCATCGCAGGCTACGCTCAGCGCCGTAAAGGTGCAGAAAGGCGCTGAGCATCTCGCCCGCAAAGGGCGAACAAGACCATGCAAAGGGAGGAAAACAAAATGCAAAAACGAACCTTTATCGCGGGGCTGCTCGCCACCACGATGCTGACCACCACCGGTGCTTTCGCCGACTGGGATGGGCCGACAACCGGGCCTGCCGGCGCGGACGAAAAGTCCATCGTCGTACTGGCCGGAGACCTGAAAAACGGCGGCATTCTGGGCGTCACTGGGGGTATTGAAGAAGCCGCAGCGGCGATTGGTTGGGATGTACGCGTGCTGGACGGGGCAGGCTCGATCCAAGGCCGGACCGCGGCCATTGGGCAGGCGCTCGCGCTGCAACCGGATGGGATCATCATCAACGGTTTTGACGCGGTAGAGCAGCAGGCCGCACTGGAAGGTGTGACTGGTGCGGGTGTGCCGATGGTTGCGTGGCACTCTGGCCCGAAGATCGGCTGTGACGCGCCGGGCGGGATCTTTGCCAATGTCTCCACCGATGCGATGACCGTGTCCGAAGTGGCGGCTGAATGGGCGCTGGAGGATGGGGTCAAGGATGTCGGCGTCGTGATTTTCACCGACTCGACCTACCAAATCGCCATCGACAAGGCCGACCGTCTCAAGGAAACCGTCGAAGCGGCGGGCGGCAAGGTCCTAGAATATGTCGACACGCCGATTGCCGATACGTCAACCCGGATGGGGCCGCTGACCACGTCGCTGCTGCAAAAATATGGAGAAAGCTGGACCCACGCACTGGCGATTAATGACCTTTACTTCGACTTCATGGGCCCGTCACTGGCCGCTGCGGGCTTGTCGCCCGAGCAAGGTCCCAAAGCAGGCTCCGCGGGTGATGGTTCCGAAGCTGCGTTCCAACGTATCCGGACGGGTGGCTATCAGGCGATCACTGTGGCTGAGCCGCTGAACCTGCAAGGCTGGCAATTGGTGGACGAGTTGAACCGCGCCATTCAGGACCAGCCGTGTTCGGGCTACATCACATCGCCAGCACTGGTGACGCCGGAAGGGCTGGAAAAGATGGGCGAAAGCAACGCCTTTGATCCGGATATCCCGTATCGCGACGCCTATCAGGCGATCTGGAACGGCTGATTTCTCCCTGATCCCCGGCGCGGCGCTTGGTTTGGCAGCGTGCCGGGGGTTCTTTTCTTGACGACAGGCGGGTGCGTCCCGCCCAAGCTGCGAGGCCTCGGATGAGCGACCCTCTTGTGCAAATGCGCGGCATCACCAAGCGCTTCGGTGGTGTCACCGCGCTGATGGATGTCAATCTGGATGCCTATGCAGGCGAAGTGCTGGCGATTGTCGGTGACAATGGCGCGGGCAAATCCACCCTGATCAAAGTGCTGACAGGTGTGTACCAGCCGACTGAGGGGGAGATTTTCCTCGACGGTCAGAAGATCGAGTTTTCTAACCACGCCGATGCCGCCGCTGCCGGAATCGATGCGGTATATCAAACCCTTGCACTGGCTGATCATCTGGATCCGGCAGCGAATATGTTCCTTGGCAACGAGCTGACCAAATCGGTTTTGGGTATCACCATGCTCGACAACAAGAAGATGCGGGCCGAGACGGAGCGGGTGCTGATGGAACGCCTTGGCGTACGCCTCAAATCGCTCGACGCGCCCACCGATAGCCTGTCGGGTGGACAACGTCAGGCGGTCGCCATTGCGCGGGCGGTGTATCACGAAGGGCTGCGCGTGCTGGTGATGGACGAGCCAACCGCGGCGCTTGGTCCGCAGGAAACCGCGCGCACCCTGAAGCTGATCCAAACGCTGAAGGCACAAGGGCTGGCGGTGATCCTGATCAGCCACTCGCTCGATGATGTGTTCGAAGTCGCCGACCGTGTCCACGTTCAGCGGCGCGGTCGCAATGTCGGTGTCATCCGCACCGCCGAGAGCAGCACACAAGAGGTCTTGGGCCTGATCGTAGGCGCAAAGGAGGACGCTGCATGACAACTTCTGCTGTTGACCCAAGCGGGCGCACGCCGTTTTCCGAGCGAATTGAACCATTCATGGCGATTATCGCACCATTGGCGATGATCTTTGCGATCTTCCTCTTTATGGCGGTTGCCTCGCCCGACCGGTTTTATCGCGCCAGCAATCTTGAATTGATCCTGCAAGACGCGGCTTTGTATATGCCGATGGCCATGGCGATGACCTTCGTGATCACCCAGCGCGGCATCGACCTGTCGGTAGGCTCGGTTGCTGTGCTCTCGTCGATCATCATGGCATTTCTGGTCAAGCAATATGGCTTTTCGATCTATGTCGGTATCCCGATCGCGCTGACGATTGGCGCGTTTCTGGGCTTGCTCAACGGGCTGATTATCACTCGGCTCAATGTACCGGATTTGATTGGCACGCTTGCGATGGACCTTGTTTACAAAGGCCTGGCGCTGCTGCTGGCCAAAGGGTTGGTGCTGGCGCGTTTCCCGGACCTGCTGACCGAGATGGGGCGCGGCTCGACCCCGTTCTTTGTCCCGACCCCGGCAGTGATTGGCATCCTGACCATGGTTGCGGGCTATTACATCCTGCAACGCACGCATTTTGGCCGCTACACCGTCGCCATTGGATCGAACCCCGAGGCGGCGGAACTGACCGGGATCGGTGTGAACCGGCACAAGGTTTATGCCTATGTGCTCTGCGGAATGTGCGCGGCTCTGGCAGGGCTGATGCTGACCGGAAAACAGAACGCCATTCAGGCGACCATGGCGCCCTTCTTTAACCTGCATGTCATCGCAGCGGTGGTTGTTGGCGGCACCTCGCTTTTTGGCGGGCGCGCCTCGATGCTGGGCTCTTTCGCGGGCGTGTTGCTGCTGGCGATGATGTTGAACGCGCTGGTGACCCTGCGG
>CAZPXE010000004.1:9027-29098 GCA_964590545.1 uncultured Rhodobacterales bacterium
GATCGAGTTCTTCTGGCAGCCGGTCGCGTCGGGCTTCGTCATCATCAGCTCTGTCGCTCTTTACGCTTGGATTCAGAAGAAAGACCGCGACGGTGGCGGGGGCCTTTTTTCCGGCCTGTCGACGCCTGAAGGACAGAAAACGCTGCGCATCTGCGCGGCCATACTTGGCTTGCTGATCGCCCTATTGGCAATTGGCGGCTTAACCGCTGGCACAACAACCCCGAGCGGGTGACCAGCATACTAAGGCGGAGTGGCCGAGGGTGGGGTGCAGCCCACCCCCGACCGATGGCTCCGCTCTCATGCAAAGGGAGGAACCTAATGAGACACCTAACGACAACAGCCCTGGTTGCAAGCGCCTTGTTTGCAACGCAGATTCTTGCGGATGGCCATGCGACATTGCCGCTGCGCGAGTTGCCCGGCATTGCCGAGCGCGACCATTGGCTGCCCGGCGAAGTGAACGCCGATGGCGCACTTGAAAAGATGCAGGAAGTGGTCGGCTCTGCCGCTGTCGGCTTTTCCGGCACGCAGGATGCGCCGGTCCAGATCGCACTGATCTACCCCTCGTCAGACACGTCCGATTTCTGGGCGCGCAACTATCTGGCAATGACCAAGCGCCTTGACGAGCTGGGCGTCAAATACGAGACGACCGAGTTCGCCTCGCGCCAGATCGAACACTCGTTGCAAACGACCTATGCCAACCAAGTGGTGCAGGACAAAGACATCTATGACTACGTGATCTTTGGCCCATCCGAGCTGGCGATTCAGGCCGACAACATCTCAAAGCTGGCGGCGCAAGGCGATGAGCTGACCACCTATGTCTGGGCGTTCCATACTCCGCTGAAAGACCTCAGCCCCCAACCCGCTGCGTGGTTCGACTTTTCGTCTGCGGCCGGTGCGCTGACCATGTGCGATTACATGCTGGAACGCATGGGCAAAGATCAGGTCATGGCGATGAACCGGGGTATTCCGGGCATCACGGACAACCAACGCTCGGGCGATTTCAAAGCCTGTGTGGAGGAAAAAGGCGGCTGGACCACTGTTTATGAACATTACGGTGAGTATCAACGCGAAGGCGGCTTTGCCGGAACCTCGCTGATTATCCAGTCCTATCCGGAAGCCAAGATCATCCACAACGCCAACACCGCGATGGCCATGGGATCGGTTGAGGCGCAGGTCTCGGTCGGCAAAGAGAAGGAGTTGTTCTCGACCGGTTGGGGCGGCACGGGCCTTGAACTAGACGCCATACGTCGTGGTGAGTTGGACGCAACCCCGATGCGCATGGGGGATGACGTTGGCGCAGCCACAGCCGAAGCCATCAAGGCCGACCTTGAAGGCCGTGCAGGCGAGCTACCCTTCGTCTTCCTGGGCCGGATCACTGTGGCCCATGACCAGATGAGTGCCGACGAGCTCAACGCGTTGGAAAAGGAAGCCTTCCGCTTTTCCGGTGTGGGCGCTCTGGACCGCTAAGGCGTGTGCTGATTGTATGGGGGGGCAGCTTTGGTTGCCCCCTCGTATTGTTCATTATCAGCCGTTTGTTAGAACAGATGCCCTAAAGACGGATCGGTAGAGAAGCGCGCATCATCGCCCACGGATAGGTTCAGGTTTTGCGGTGTTGCGAAACGGAACTTGGTACCCGAGGCGCTCAGCAATTCGGCCACGGTTTCGGTGCCAAGCCGTTCGACCAACGTGACTTTGCCTTCCAGGCCGCCCTCTGGGTCGAGCCGCAAATGTTGCGGACGGATGGCGAGACGGGCGGGTTGTTGAGGGGCTTTGTCTTGGGAGACAAGGCGCACGCCGGACAAATCCAGCCCTTCACCGCTAAACGATCCGGTGGACTTATCACTGGCTACATCACCGAGCATGCCGTCAATGAAATTGATCGCCGGAGAGCCTAGGAACCCGGCGACGAACTCGTTCGCGGGTTTGTTGAACAGCTCCATCGGCGCGCCGACTTGCATCACTTCGCCGTCTTTCAGCACGACGATTTTGTCGGCCAGCGTCATCGCCTCGACCTGATCGTGGGTCACGTAGATCGTGGTTGCGCCAAGCTGGCGGTGGAGTTTGGCGATCTCGACCCGCGTGTCGTGGCGCAAGGCCGCGTCGAGGTTCGAGAGCGGCTCGTCAAAGAGAAACACCTCGGGGTCGCGCACAATGGCGCGGCCAATGGCGACGCGCTGGCGTTGCCCGCCGGACAGGGCGGCGGGGCGGCGGTCAAGCAGGTGCTCCATTTGCAAAATCGTCGCGGCGGCGAGCACGCGCTTGTTGATTTCGGCCTTCGAGAATTTCTGAATATCCAGCGAAAACGCCATGTTATTGAACACGGTCATATGCGGGTAAAGCGCATAGGATTGGAACACCATCGCGATGCCGCGCTTGGAGGGGGGCAGGTCCATCACCTCGCGCCCGGCAATTTCGATCTGGCCATCGGTGAGCGTTTCCAGCCCGGCAATCAGGCGCAGCAAGGTGGATTTGCCGCAGCCCGAGGGGCCGACGAAGACCACAAACTCGCCCTTGTTGATCTCAAGGTTCACGTTTCGGATGACGTGGGCGGAGCCGAAGGATTTGTTGACGGCGTTCAGGGCAACTTGGTGCATTTATATCTCCTCGAACTGCGCGGTCAGGGCTTTGAAGTCAAAACGGCAGCGCAGTGTCTGCTCGGGGCAGGTGCGGTCGAATTCAATGACGTGTTCCTCCCCGGCTACATCACTCATGTCATTGGCGCGCATCAGCGCGGGTTGGGTTTTGCGCCAGCGTAAAAACGCGGCGAATTGGTTATAAACGGATGCAGGGCGCGCCGCTTCATCAAGTCCGGCGCGGCTCAGGTGGTCTTGGGCGATGGGCAGCCAAGTTTGGTTCGCTTGCGAGAACCCGCCATTGGGCTCGCTCCCGCGCCAGACCATCGGTGTGCGGCAGGTGTCACGGCCCAGAAATTCCGGCGCGAATTCGATGCCCCAAGGGTCTTGCATTTGCGCGACGGGAATGTCCCGCACATCGCTCAGCGCCAGTTCCTCGCCCTGATAGACGCAGGTGGACCCAATAAGGCAGGCTTCCAGTTTAAGCAGCAAGAGTTGCAGCGCCTCGGCCTGTTCCGTTTCCAGACCCAGCGGCTCCAGTTGCCGCGTGGCGGAGCGGGGTACGTCATGGTTGGAGAAGGCAAAGGTCAGCCGCCCCGTGCCGTTGAACGCTGCGACGGCTTGGGAGATTGCATCGCGCAGCCCTGCCACGTCCAGCCCGCCCCAAGCAAGCAAGTTGAAGTTATAGGTCGCGTGCAGGCGACCCTCGGCGGTGAAGGTCTCGCTGGCTTGGACCGGGTCATCTCCATGGAGTTCGCCCATCAGGAACTTGTCGCCATAGGTGTCGGCCACGCGGCGGTAGCTTTCCGAGAAGTTCTGGATCGCAGGCTGGTTCAGTTGCGCGCTGTCGTGGAGTTGGCGGAAAAAAGGTTGCTGCTGTTGCGGCAAAGTGCCGGGCACGAAGTCGAGGTTTGGCTCGTTGTCTCGATAGGGCGCGCTGTCGGCGTTGATTGTGTGCACCGCGTCGAGGCGGAAACCGTCCACACCCCGGTCGAACCAGAAGGCGGCAATGTCTTCAAAGGCCGCGCGCATTTCGGGGTTGCCGTGGTTCAGATTGGGCTGCGCGGCGAGGAAGTTATGCAGGTAATATTGCTGGCGGCGCGGCTCCCACGTCCAGGCGCGGCCTCCGAAGAAGGACAGCCAGTTGGTGGGGGCAGAGCCGTCGGGCTTCGGGTCGACCCAGTGGAACCAATCGGCCTTGGGGTTGTCGCGCGACTGTCGGCTTTCTTCGAACCACGGGTGCTGGTCCGAACAGTGGCCGGGCACGATGTCGATCATCACTTTCAGACCCAGTTCATGCGCCCGCTCGACCAGCGCATCGAAATCCGCCAGCGTGCCGTAGTCCGGGTTCACATCGCAGTAGTCGGACACGTCATAGCCGAAGTCTTTCTGCGGCGATTTGAAAAACGGGCTGATCCAGATCGCATCGACGCCCAGACCGGCCACATAATCCAGCCGCGAAGTGATACCCGGCAAATCGCCGATCCCATCCCCGTTGCTGTCCTGAAACGAGCGGGGGTAGATTTGGTAGATGATGGCGGTTTCCCACCACGCCAGCGCGCTGTCTGTCATGCGCTTAGCCTCCTTTGACCGACCCGGCGAGCAATCCGCGGATGAAGTAGCGTTGCATGGACAGGAACACGATCACCGGAACGATCATCGAAATTACCGCCGAAGCGTTCAGCAGGTGCAGCTGGTCTTTGAAGGTGCCAAGCTGCTTTTCGAGCCGGATCGGGAAGACCAGATCATCCCCGTCCGCCGGACCGATATAAAGCGCCACGATCAGGTCGTTCCACACCCAGAGGAACTGGAAGATACTGAACGAGGCCAGCGCCGGGACCGAGAGCGGGACGATCAGCTTGGTGAAAATCTGCAAATGGTTTGCGCCGTCGATCCGGGCGCTTTCCAACAGCTCGCGCGGCAGGCCGACGATATAGTTGCGCAGCAGATAGACCGCCAGCGGCAGCCCGAAGGCGGTGTGAGTGATCCAGAGGCTGGCAAAGGACTTAGACGGAAGCCGGCAGGTGTCTGTTAACTCGCAATCTGTGAGCCACGCATTAATGCCGCTGCCCCATGAGGCCATCGCGCTGAACCCTTGCAGGATCGGCAGGAAGGCCAATTGCGTCGGCACCACCATCAGAGAGACGACAATTACAAACAGCCAATCCCGCCCCGGAAAGCGCATCCAAGCAAAGGCATAGGCCGCAAAAGCCGCGATGGTAATCGGAATAACCGTCGCCGGGATCGTCACGATGAAAGACGAGATCAGCGCGTTCGGCACATGGTCATTTTCAAACAGCACTTCTTCATAGGCTTCGGTGCCGAAAACCGGGTCTTGGTTCACGAAAACGTCGAGCGCTTTGGGTTTGGGAGTTTCTTCGCTCTCGAACGTCCAGGTGAAATCGCCATTGGGCTGGAACACGAAGTCGCCGCCGCGCACATCCATCGGCTCGCCGGGGAAGATCAATTGCCGCAGCAGGATGGTCTTGCCTTCGTTCTCGGGGTCCGGGACGCGGCCCTTGAAGAGGATGGAGCTAATCTCGCCCGTCACCGGGAATTCCGCATTCTCGATATTGATCCGATCAAAGATGTTGCCGGTCATTTCGGTGAAGGTTTGCTCGTCGCTATGGGTGCGGAAACGGTGGCCCAGCTCGGTTGTGGAAAAGGCGGTCCAGAAGCCGCTGGTTTTCGACGCGACTTCGGAGCGCAGCGAGGTTGTCACCAGCGCGACGAAGGGCACGACCCAGATGAAGACGATCAGGGCGAGGACGACGTGTTTCAGGCTTTTTGAGATCATTTTAGTGCCCCATCTCGCGCTGTTCTTTGCGAATGCGCCACGCGTTGAAGACCATGTTGGGAAGGACCGTCAGCATCAGCATGATAGCAATCGCGGCAAAGAGGTTATCGACATTGTCGCCGCCCACGGACCAGTTGTTCCGCGCGTTTTCCATCATGGTCGCCAGCAGCAGTTTGTCATCATCATTGGCCGAGAGGGCATAGGGGATGTCGAAGACCTTCAGCACCAAGATCACCAGCGTGGTCCAGACCACCAGCACGGTCGAGAAAATCTGTGGCAGTTTGATGCGGAAGAACATTTGAAACGGGTTCGCGCCGTCAATCGTGGCGGCCTCGATCGTGTCCTCCGGCACCCCGCGCAGCGCTGCAGAAAAGATGACCATCGCAAAGCCTGTCTGCACCCAGACCAGAATCCACATCAGAAAGAAATTGCCCCAGAACCGCAGCGCATAGAGCGGCTCGTTGTAATCAGGGCCGTGGCCGAGAAGAGATTTGAGCAACCCGATTTGGTAGGAGGGGGTGAAGCCATTCACCGCTTCTTGCGCCTCGATCCCGCCGCCAGCGAAGATGTTGCGCCAGATCACGGCGGCGCCGACGAAAGAGATCGCCAGAGGCACGAAGATGAAAGTCTTTGCGACAACGCCCCATTTGACGCTGTCAGCCAGTACCGCAATCAGCAGGCCAAGCGAGATGCAAAGTGATGGCACGAGGATTAGCCACAACAGCGAATTGCGCATCGCGAAACGGAACTGCATATACCCCAGCGCGTCCGGGTCCCAAATGAATGCATAATTGCGTAGGCTGAAATCGCCGCTGGCTTCCTGAAAGGACAGTTTCAGCGTCGTGAATGCCGGCACCAGTAGGAACAGCAACAGCAACACCAGCGCGGGGCCCACGAAAATCCACGGTTGGATCGCCTCGACCACGGCCGATTGGCGGCCCGGGCTACTTGCTGCGCGGGCGCGGGCCAGCCCTTGGTTCAGCCAGTTCGAAATCCAGAAATACAGGAATGACACCCCGACCGCGATGAGCACCGAGCGGATCGCGAAGCCGATCTTGCCGAAGCGTAATTCAGTGTCGAAGACGGGAAAGCCCCACTCGCCCCGCTCATGCAGCCAGACGCCGAGGCTGGACAGCCAGCGATCCAGCGGCGCGGTTGCCACGTAGGCCAGCACGGCGACGGTGGGCAGAAGGACAACAACGGTTAAGAGAATGGCCAGCCCATTGCTGGCAATGATCGGCGTGGCGGTACGCATGGCGGGCACTTCCGATGGCAAAAGAATAGGGTGGATTGGAGAGTCGTGTTTTGGGCGAAGCAGGGCGCTGGGAAGGTCCAGCGCCCTGTTCAGTCTGTCATGTCAGGTGGGGGCGCTTACTTGATCGCGTCCCAAGCCGCCTGAATGTTGTCGGCGGTGGTTTTGGCATCCTGACCATTCGCGAAAGCGGTCATTTCCGACCAGAACGCACCAGCGCCAATCGCACCCGGCATCAAGTCAGATGCGTCAAAGCGGAAGGTCGTTGCGGAAGTCAGGATTTCGCCCTGCTTGCGCTGCGCGTCGGACGCATAGGCATCAAGGTTTGCACCTTTATGGGCTGTCAGGAACGAGCCTTGGCTCATCCAGACTTCATGTGCCTTGGCTTCTTGCAGATAGTTGAAGAACGCGCGCGTTGCGTCGCTGTCTTTGGTCATCGTCCACAATGTGCCTGCACCCAGAACCGGGTTGCCAAGATCTTCGGATGCGAAAGGCGGGAAGTAGAAGAAGTCCGCTTCGCCTGCCTCAACTTCCTTGCCTTCTTTGGGGAAGAAAGCCGGGATGAACGACGCCTGACGGTGCATCATGCACGATGCCGGGGAGGAGAACAGACCCTTCGGCGCGTCGCCAAAGAAGGTTGTCGCCACCGAGGACGCGCCGCCTGCAACATAGTCGTCATTGCGCGAGAATTGGCCATAGAGTTCCATCGCCTTCAGCACTTCGTCGCTGTTGAACGCAAGCTCGTTGCTGACCCACTTGTCGTAGTTTTCCGGCGACGTGGTGCGCAGCATCAGGTCTTCCATCCAGTCGGTCGCGGTCCAGCCGGTCGCGTTGCCGGACTCCACGCCAATGCACCATGGCGTTGTGCCATCGGCGACCATCTGGTCTGAGAGGGCAATCAGCTCTTCCATTGTGGAGGGGATTTCGTAGCCGTTGTCGTCGAACTGTTCTGGTGAGTACCAGACCAGCGATTTGAGGTCCTGCTTGAATGCGAAGCCGTAGAAGTTCTTGTTCCCGTCCGCGTCGGCATAGGTGCCCAGATCAACCCAAGACTGGCCGGCGCCATAGTTGGACGCCATCCAGCTGGCCGAACCTTCACCCAGCGGAACAAGATGGCCTTCCTTGGCCATGTCCCCCGCCAGACCCGGCTGCGGGAAAATCGAAATGTTTGGCGCGTTGTTGGAGCGCAGGTCCGCCACGATCAGGGCCGCAAAGTCACGCGAGCCGGAATATTTGACGACAGCGCCGGTGGCTTGCTCAAAGCAGCTGGCCATTGCCAGAAGGTTTTCTTCGTCCTTGCCTTGCATCGAGCCCATGACGGTGATGACTTCACCATCGAAGCTGCCCAGATCGCCAGATAGGGCCGACGGTGTGTCGCAAGCATCGGCCATTGCGCCGCTGGCCATCACGCCAGCACCAAGTGCGGCTAGCGCCGCAATACGAATAGAATTCTGTGTCATGTGTTTTGTTTTCCTCCCTAGTGGAAAAGCGCCTGACGTTCTTGTTTTCCAAAGCGCTTTGGAAGAGACTGCTTCAAGTTGCGCCGTGGAGTCAACTGATTTTTGAAAGCATGGCGCAACGTCACCAGTCAAACTTCTTGTTTTTATAAAAACTTGACCGGGTGGGGTAAATCGATGAGATTGGCTCCAGTTTTCCAAAGCGCTTTGGAAGAGAGGGCCATGTCAGTAACACTTAAAGACTTGTCAGAACGCCTCGGCCTGTCTCAAACCACGGTGAGTCGCGGGCTTAACGACTATAGCGACGTGTCAGAGGCCACCCGCAAACGGATCAAGGAGGCCGCCGAGCGGCTGAACTACCGCCCCAATGCCCGCGCCAAAAGCCTCGCAACCGGCAAGTCGCGCACAATCGGTCATGTGATTCCAACCAACACACAGCATGAAATGGTGAACCCGATTTTTGGCGATTTCGTCGCGGGCGCGTCCTCTGTCTATGCACGCAATGGCTACAACATGCTGGTTAGCCGCGTCGCAGAGGGGGTTGAAGCCGAAGTCTATGCCGATCTGGTTTCCAGCGGCACCGTTGATGGGATCGTCATCCAGGGGCCGTGGGTGCATGATCCCCGGATTGAGCACCTTTGCGAACTTGGTGTGCCTTTCGCCGTCCATGGTCGCTCGTCCAAAGTCATCGCGCCATATCCATGGGTCGACGTCAATAACCAGCGCGCTTTTGAACGCGCGACGCGCTTGTTACTTGACCACGGCCACCGGCGGATCGCTCTGCTGAACGGGCTCGAACATATGGATTTCGCCTATCGCCGCCGCAAAGGCTTTATGGCGGCATTGGCAGAGCAAGGCCTGACCGCGAACCCGGACCTGATATTGCATGATGAAATGACCGAACGTTTCGGTTATCGCGGCACGCGCGCCTTACTGGAACGGGCTGAACCGCCGACAGCGATCATCACCTCCTCCTACATCACCGCCCTCGGCACCCGTCGTGCGATCGAAGAAAGCGGACGCCAGATTGGACGGGATGTTTCGGTTGTCACCCATGACGACATGCTGTCTTACCTGCCCAATGGCGATGCCGAACCGGTCTTTACGGCCACCCGCTCTCCGGTTGCAGAAGCGGGAGAGCGGCTGGCGGAAATGCTGATTGGGCAGATCGAAGGCACCCATGGGTCGCACGAAACCTGCTTGCTTGAAGCCGAACTGATTATCGGCCAAACCACCGGAGCTTGCCCCGAATGACGCTAAGACGCTCCGACTTTCCTGCCGGTTTCGACTTCGGCGTTGCCACCTCGGCTTATCAAATCGAAGGGCATGGTTTCGGCGGGGCAGGGCGCACCCATTGGGACGACTTCGCCGCGACGCCGGGCAATGTCGTGCGGGCCGAAAATGGCGCGCGGGCCTGCGACCATTACCACCGCTTCGAAGAAGACTTTGACCTGATCGCGGCGGCAGGCTTTGACACGTACCGCTTTTCAACCAGTTGGGCGCGGGTGCTGCCCGAGGGGCGCGGGACGGTCAATGAAGCCGGGCTCGACTATTACGACCGCGTCGTTGACGCGTTGTTGGCACGTGGGATCAAACCTGCGCTGACGCTCTATCACTGGGAACTGCCTTCCGCGTTGGCTGATCAGGGCGGTTGGCGCAACCGCGACATCGCCGGGTGGTTTGCAGATTACACCGACGTCATCGCCCGCCGCCTTGGTGATCGGCTTCACAGCGTTGCGCCGATCAATGAACCGTGGTGCGTTGCGTGGCTTTCGCATTTTCTCGGCCATCATGCGCCGGGACTGCGGGATATCCGCGCCACCGCCCGTGCGATGCATCATGTATTACTGGCTCATGGCACCGCGATTGGGGTCCTGCGCAGTCACGGGCTAAGCAACCTTGGCGCAGTTTTCAACCTCGAATGGGCCACGCCTGCCGATGACAGCCAAGCCGCCGCCGAAGCCGCCGCGCTTTACGACGACTACTACAACCGTTTCTTCATGGAAGGTGTTTTTCGCAAACGCTATCCCGCCCGCCTGATGGCCAAGCTAGAGCCGCACATGCCCAGCGGCTGGCAGGATGATTTCGACGTGATAGCCCAGCCCGTCGATTGGTGCGGTGTGAATTACTACACCCGCAAACTGATCGCGCCCAACGATGGCCCGTGGCCGTCTCATGAAGAGGTTGAAGGCCCATTGCCCAAGACCCAGATGGGCTGGGAGATTTACCCCGAGGGCCTGCGCGACTTTCTGCTGCGCACACATACTGAATACTCCAAAGGCATACCGATTTTTGTGACCGAAAACGGGATGGCCAACGCAGATATGCTCCAAGGCGGCAAAGTCGATGACGCGGCGCGGATTGACTATTTGAACAGCCATCTGAAAGCTGTTCACTCAGCTATTGACCAAGGCGTTCCGGTCGCGGGTTATTATGCATGGTCGCTGTTGGACAATTATGAGTGGGCTTTGGGCTACGAGAAGCGCTTCGGTTTGGTTCACGTCGACTTCGACACGCTGGAGAGGACGCCAAAGGCGTCTTTTGCGCATATGCAGGGTTTGATGGCGCTTTAGGTGGCCTGCCCCCCGAAACTTCCCCCGCTTTGATGCAGAGTTTGCTCAACCTTTCGAAGCAGCAAACAGATGCGAAAGAGCCGATTTAGCGAAGACCAGATAACTGGAATGACCAAAGAGCAAGGTTCAAGCGTCAAGCAAACGATCAATGATCGCTCGTAGCGCTGAACGGGATGCCGACTGCGCAAGTGTGCCGCTTGTAGACTATGATCCAAGGGGCCATGTCCGCGTCGCATCTGCTTTGAAAAGCGCTTGCTCAGTCTTCGCGCGAGAGCTGATGACTTGGTTGGATTTACCGGTCCGCAATTTGATGGCTATACATCGGGCGCAAATGTGACTATCGCCCGAGACTTCTTTGGCCATTGGTGATACATGCAAGACTTCTCAAGCCTGCCGAATACTCTGTCGGCGGCACTGCGCGACAAGGGTTATGACACTCTGACACCCGTGCAAACATCAGTCATGAACGAAACCTTGCGCGGCAAGGATCTGCTCGTCTCTGCGCAAACAGGGTCTGGCAAAACCGTTGGCTTCGGTCTGGCCGTTGCGCCCGACCTACTGGATGCAGAAGGCCGTTTTGGGCGGCCTGCGGCACCGCTCGCAGTGGTGATCGCTCCGACACGCGAGTTGGCTTTGCAAGTCCGCAGAGAGTTCGACTGGCTTTTTGCCAATGCCGGGATCGTGACGGCCTCGGCGGTGGGCGGGTTGGACACGCGGACCGAGCGGCGCGCGCTGGAACGCGGCGCGCATGTGGTGGTCGCGACACCCGGACGGCTGCGAGATCACGCGTCTCGCGGGAATATCGACCTCAGCGATCTGCGCGCCGTTGTTTTGGATGAAGCGGACGAGATGCTGGACATGGGTTTTGCCGAAGACCTTGAGTTCATTCTGGATAAGACGCCACGGAACCGCCGCACGCTGATGTTCTCGGCCACAGTCCCACGTGGCATTGCCAAGCTGGCCCAAACGCACCAGAAAGACGACGCGCAGCGGCTTGTGATTGGCAGTTCCGAAGAACAGCACGCCGATATCGCCTATAGCGCGCTGACCGTCGCGCCGTCGGATATCGAAAAGGCAATCATCAATCTGCTCTGCTATCACGACGCCAAAACAGCGATTATCTTTGCAAATACCCGCGCGATGGTGGGGCGCTTGACGGCCAAGTTCTCCAACCGGGGCTTCAAGGTTGTCTCGCTGTCCGGTGAGCTTAGTCAAGCTGAGCGCAGCAATGCAATGCAAGCGCTACGTGATGGTCGCGCAAACGTGTGTGTGGCCACAGATGTTGCTGCGCGTGGGATTGACCTGCCGGGGCTGGAGTTGGTGATCCATGCTGACTTGCCCTCGAACGCAGAAACCCTACTGCACCGCTCGGGCCGTACAGGCCGTGCGGGTCGCAAGGGACAGTCAATCCTGATCGTACCGGGGCGACAACGCTCCAAAGCACAAAGACTGCTCAAGACAGCAAAACTGGACGCCGATTGGGGCGCACCGCCCTCCGCGGAAGAGGTGCTGGCGCGGGAAGAAGACCGCATGATTGCCAATCCTAGCCTCACCGAACCGCTCACCGCGGAAGAGGCCACGTTCGCAGAACGGCTGTTGGATGGGAAAACCCCTGAACAAGTCGCGGCGGCCTATTTGCGTCTTTACCGTGAGCAAAACTCGGCTCCGGAAGTGTTGGGCACTGCTCCTGAAACACGTAAGCGCGAGAAGACCGACCACGCCGATTTTGGACCAAGCGTCTGGTTCTCGCTTTCCCTTGGGCGAAAGGACAGGGCCGAACCAAGATGGCTGTTGCCCATGCTATGTCGCAATGCTGGCTTGGCCAAAAGCGCGATCGGGGCTATCCGCGTCCAGTATCAAGAGTCATTTGTCGAGATTTCCAAGGATGCAGTACCGGCTTTGAAACGGGAATTGGGCGCTGATCTTGCTGTGGAAAAAGGCGCAACCCTGACGGAGTTGGATGGCGTGCCGAACTTCGACGCTTCCCCGAAAGGGCCGCCGGCTGACCGAAGCCATCGCAACGACAAGCCAGAACAGCGCAATTTCAAATCAGACCAGCCACGCGAAGCTGCGCCCGCACCTAAGCCTGCCAAGGGAAAAGGCAAAGGTGCTCCGAAACCTCGAAGGGATAAAAGCAAGCCGACTGCAAAGGCGGCCGACAATCTGCCAGCCAAAGAAAGTAAATCCAAGCCTGGCGGCGCTAAAGGACAACCTGCTCGCACGGACAAGACCGAAAAACCGGCACCAAAGGGTAGCAAGCGGCGCCCTCCTGACAAGAGTGCTGCTGATCCGTCCAAGTCTCTGCGCACCGCGAAAAAGGGGCAAAAAGCGAAAGACGCGACCAGAAGTGCACCGACTGGGAAACGCGCAAAGGGCAAAGGTGGCGAAGCCAAGCCGTTCCGCAAAAAGTCGAACAAAACCTAATTAAGGCGTTTCGAGACATGGTTGAGACACAAGTATCGCAAATGTCCTGAGAGCGCGAAGCGCGGCAAGGCATTGGCGATTCAACGTTTTCTCGAAACGCCATAGTACCTCATTGGGGCTGGAGCGCTGAGACCGGCGCATCGTAATGGGCGCTACATTCGACCGCTTCCCCAAGGCGCGCGTGATCCCCGGCCATATGGGCGAAAGTATCCTAGGAAGACCACGCACTCCGCACGAAGCAGATCTCCGGTAGCCAATATACCCTAGTGAATTTCGGGCTCGGGCACGCTTGCGCCGAATTCAGTCCTCAGAAAATCGAAATCACACCCTTTGTCGGCTTGTTCGATATGTTGCGCGAACATCCAGCCATAGCCCCGTTCATATATCGGCGCGGGGGCAGTCCATACCGCGCGGCGTTCGTTCAACTCTTCTTCCGAGACAAGCATGTTCAGGGATCGGTTCGGCACGTCCAGCTCGATGATGTCGCCATCGCGCAGCAGCGCCAGCGGGCCGCCAATGAACGCCTCCGGGGCGACGTGCAGAATACAAGCTCCGAAGGAGGTTCCAGACATGCGCGCATCCGACAGTCGCACCATGTCGCGATGGCCTTGTTTCAACAGCGCTTTGGGCATCGGGATCATCCCCCATTCCGGCATGCCCGGACCGCCCTTTGGCCCGGCGTTGCGCAGCACCAGAACGCTGTCCGGGGCCATGGGGTGATTTTCGTCATCAATGATCTTTTTCAGGTCTTCGTAGCTGTCAGCGACAATGGCTGGTCCTTTGTGTACCTGAAATTTCGCATCCATCGCAGCGGGCTTGATCACCGCGCCATCAGGGGCAAGATTTCCGCGCAAAACGGCCAAAGACCCCTCGGAATAAACCGGGTTTGAGAGCGGTCTGATGACATCCGTGTTGTAATTTACAGCGCCCTGCAAATTCGCGCCCAGCGTCTGGCCCGTGACGGTCATCGCAGACAGATCAAGCCGATCGCCGAGTTCGCGCATCAGAGCAGGCAATCCGCCCGCGTAAAAGAAATCTTCCATCAGGTATTCAGTGCCAGAGGGTCGAATATTCGCAATGACCGGCGTTTCCCGCCCGGTCGCATCGATGTCGTCCAACCCCAGCGGCACCCCGGCTCGGCGCGCCATGGCAATCAGGTGAATGATGGCATTTGTTGAACACCCCGTGGCCATTGCGATGGTTACAGCGTTTTGGGTTGCTTGCGGTGTGATGATCTTGTCCGGTGTCAGATCCTCCCAAACCATCTCGACAATCCGGCGCCCGCAGGCCGCGGCCATGCGTTTATGCGCCGCGTCCGGTGCCGGGATCGACGATGCGCCCGGCAGGGTCAGGCCAAACCCTTCGGCAATCGACATCATGGTCGAAGCCGTGCCCATCGTCATGCAGGTTCCATAAGACCTTGCAATCCCGCCTTGAACGCCCTCCCATTCAGTCTTGCTGATATTGCCCGCGCGCCGCTCATCCCAGTATTTCCAGACATCCGTTCCCGAGCCGAGCTTTTGCCCCGCGTAGTTCCCCCGGATCATCGCCCCCGCAGGCAAAAACACGAAAGGCAGCCCCATCGAGGTCGCGCCCATCACCAAAGCAGGCGTGGACTTGTCGCATCCGCCCATCAGCACGACGCCATCGACGGGGTGGCTGCGTAACGTTTCCTCGACCTCCATCGCGCCCATATTGCGATACAGCATTGAGGTAGGCTTCAGGAATTGTTCGGCAAAATCATGCACCGGCAATTCGGCAGGTGTCCCCCCTGCTTGCAAAATTCCGCGTTTGACCCAGTCGGCGCGGTCGCGCAGGTGGTGATGGCAGGGCGAAAGATCAGACCACGTGTTGACGATCGCAATGACCGGTTTGCCGTGCCAATCTTCTTCGGTCCAACCCAATTGCATTGCGCGGCTTCGGTGTCCCATCGAACGCAAATCGTCCGGGGCGAACCAGCGGGCGGACCGAAGGTCTTCTGGTTTTTTGTGATGGGACATTTCGGGTCGCCCGTCTTTTGTAATGTCGGATGAAATCTAGCCTAGCACCGAGGCTGGCGGCATTCTACCGATCTCGCGAAGGTCCGGGGCTTCACACAGAGTCACCCGTATCAATAGTTTGCCGTGTGCGGGGAATAGTGCCGCTACTTGCGTGCACGCCGCGCTGCTGAGGTGAAGCGATTTTGATGTCAGAGCTACAGGATTTATGGAGCCGGAGCTTTATGTATGGGGCAGGGCTCCGCAGCGGATCAGGTCACGCATGTCGGAATGATCTTTTCGCAATTTTCAGACCCGAATGGGACGGGGCAAAACAAAACAGCCCCCAGCGGCATGATTTCGCCGGTAATGCAGCCCATGCGCGAATTTGTCCGGTTCTGGCAGCGCTATCAATTCGGCAAGGTCGCACCAATCGCTTCGCCCATAAGGAGACCGTCTCAACCGATGCGCAACGCTGTGATTTTGATTGTTGGGCTTTTGTCCATTTTTGGCGTCTGGTTTGCCATTCAACGCGAGCCTGCGAGCAATTCCGCGCAGGTATTGGACATGTTGCGCGATGCCGTGCAAGGGTTCGACGAAGATGACATTTCGTTAGAGGGTTGCCAGTTGTCCATCCGGCAACAATCGGTGTCAGGGCAGGGGGCGGCGTCGCAATACATCGCTTTTGATGCTGATCTGAGCTTGTTTGAGTTTCAGACTGTAAATTTTGCGAAATTCAACAATGGGCAGATCCTTCTTGTCGCGTCCCGCAAGCCAGTGACGGATGCCTTGCTGGCTCAGGCTTCGCAGGTCTTGAATGCCATGCCGGGCGGGACCGATGGTCTTACGCTCGAACCGGGGTCCGAGGCGTCATCGGGGGCGGTTGGGAGCGGGTCTGAAAACTCCGTCACCGCCGCGCGTCTGCGCCAGATTTTTGAACAGCCGAACGGCACGCTGCGGTTCCAATTGACGGCGTTAATGCCGGACGGGGCTCTTGAACAAGGTTTGCCGATCACGCCACATGAAGATGCGCCGAGGTTTTTTGACTTCGCGCAGTCGGTTCTTGGTCTTGAAACACCGCGCACCGTTTCTGTTCAGCAGGTGTATCAGGGCGTCGATCAGGTGCCGGAAAAGTTGATTGCGGGTACTGTGGAAATTCCGCTGGAAATCCGGCTGATTGTGCCATCGCAAGAGGACGCGCAAGAGTTGGGCAGGGTGCTTTACAGGTATACGCAGCAAACTTGCGCGGGCTGATATCACTCCAGCCCGCGTGTCAGATCGGTCACGAACCGATCCACCTGTTTCAACCAGTTTTCCTTATCCACATGCGCGCCTTCCATAGCGACGGTCAGGAAATCTACCTGCTTGCGCAGAGATCGCGCTTGAATATACGACCCGCCTCTGTCCCAGACCTGTTGGATATCTCGCTTGATCCGGTCGAAGACTTCCTCTGTGTCAACTGTCGGCGGCGCATCGCGCGGCCCGATCAGCGGGCGCAGGATATCCATTTCGCAGGGCAGGATATGGGTCCAGAAATCGGTCGCGCCGTTCTGGATATCGGCCTTTGCCTGCGCGCTGAGGGTGCCCAGCCATTGTTCCATCGTCTTGCGCTCTGCCGAGACAACGCCCAGCACGACATTCCCGGCAACCCAGTTCGGGGTGACATAGGTGGATTCGCGGTCTGGTTCAGTTAGCCGTGCAATCGCGCGGCCAGCCGCATAATAGCTGGTCATTTGCTCCAACGCGGCCCGTTGCGCTGCGCCGGTTTCGACCATCGCGCGCAGTTTGACGGCGCTGCCCTTCAGGCCTTCGCGCTCGGTCGAGCGCCGCGGCCCATCCTCGCTTGGCATCATTTCGTCCAGCATATCAAGGCTGTTCAGCGTCAGGTTTGCCGCGTCGATCACATCCTTGGCGCAGCGTTTAAGGTCAGTTTTCAAACCGTCGCGTTTCGTTTTGGTCAACCCGCCAGCGGTGAGTTGATCCTTCACCACCTGCCACTTTGCCAAAGCGCGGCGCACGCGCAGGTTTTGAAGCTGTTCGACAGTGGCAAGGCTGGTCTGGTTCTTTGCGGCAAAGGACAGCGCGTCCTCATAGGCATCAATCGCGCGGTCGAACTCTTCAAGATCGGCCAGCGCGCGGCCCATCTTCTCGCGCCAAAGCGGATCAGACCGCCACGCCTGCGGAATGGATCGGTCGAGCGTGTCGAGTTTGGCCAAAAGACTGGTGCGGCCATTGCGCGTGGTCTGTGCCTCTTGCCGGATATTGTCGAGTGCGGTGAACGCCTGGTCCTTGGCGTAGAACTCCTGCTGCGCCTTGCCTGCCGCGTGGACCGCGCCAGAGGGCTTGAGCGTGTAATCCGGTTGCCCGTAGCACTGATAGGCGCCCCATGTGTTCGTCGTCTCGAAATGCGCGAACACGTCTTCACGGGCGTTGTGGACGGCTTTGCCGAAGGGCAAGCCGTTCTCCATCCCGCGATAGAAGGTCGTCGCGAAGCTGAGCGCGGCGGCATCGTCAATCGCCCAGCCCGCGGCCACAACCGCCCGCGCGCCGCGCCGGATGAAGGCTTCGGCGAGGTTCGAGGCGATTTTGCCCACGTCCTTTTCGATATGGCCATTGTGGCAGCAATTGAGGAAGACAAGCTCCGGCACATAGCGCATCTGCTGCACTTCATAGGCGGTTAACTTCAAGCCGGTGCCAAGGATCATGCCCGGTGTCTCGCCCGTCATGGACGATCCAAGATCGCCATGGCCCGCGATATGCAGAACCTTGCAGGGTGTGCGGATGATGTTTTGCAGGATCATGATCCCGTCATCCTCGCGCACCAGATCGACGACCTTGTAACCAAAGCTATCCCGCAGCAGGTCGATCACCCGTTCGGCTTCCAGCTTTGCCCCATCCAGCGCGACCAGATTGCTTTTCGGATCGCCAATGACAATGGCGGTGTCGTCGGTGATGCGGGTCGCGCGGTTGGCGGGGGCCACAAGCTGCCGGATCACGGCAGTACGCACCACCAGCGGCTTCACATCGCGCCGCTGTTGCGAGGTGGCAGAGCGGGTTTGATAGGTCAGGAAGTCATCTTCGAGCAGCTCCCACGGGTAAGACGCGGTTTCAGAATCCACCGTCAGCAGGATGTTCTGATCCTCTTGGGCGAAGGACTTCAACTCGCTCGGGATCATCAATTCGAACAGCATCTTGCCCAGATCGCGGTCAACATTCGTGGTGCTGCGGCTGCGGGCGACAAGGGCGTCCATCACAGCCGGTTGCACGATGGCCTCGGCTTCCTGCGTCACCGCATCCTCGCCCGTGGCTTCAAAAAACAGCGTATTCAGCTTTTTGTCGGACTGCGTGATGCGCATGCGTTGCCATGTGTCATCGGACAGGCCGCGATCGATGCGCTGGCGTGCGCCCATTTCTTTATGCACGCGCCCGTCGAAGCTGATTTTGCCCTTTAGACGGCCATTCTCGCTGATCCGGTCGATGGCTTTGGCGGCCTCATGGGCGTTGTCGTCATACAGTTCGATCACTTGCAGATGCTTGATCGGCGGGTCGAGATGTTCGTTCGCTTGCAGCGCCGCTTCGATCAGCGCCGAGGTGCATTGCAGGATCGACACTTTCGCATTTCGGCTGCCCACAAGCAGGGTCGAGAGCCCCTCGGGCATTCCCGCCGACAGCGCATAGCGCAGCGTTGCCTGCCGGAAGGACGAGCGGAGCGAGCCGGGTTTCAACTCGCCAAACTCACCCAGCCCCACGATCAGACCGCCGGGGGGCGAGTTCTCGGGCTTCAGGATAATCTCGCAGGTCTCAAGCCGTCCGGGATAGAGGCCCAACTCGTTCAGCGCCGTTAGATGTTGGTCGAGCCGCTTGTCCAGCACCGTTTCCGCGCCGGAAATGGAATCGTGCTCGTAATGCCCCACGGCGAGCGGGTATTTCGCATAGCGCAGATCGCCATGCACGACCGAGACTTTCAGCTTGGTCGCTTTTTCCGCCTTGGGCGGTTTCACGCTGCCGCCCAGCAGCGCGGCGGTCAGTTCGGCGTCGCTTGGGTGGATGTCGACGGTTGCGGGTGGGATTTCCACATTGTCGATGGCGCCGCTGCGCGACAGGCCCACGGCGGGCGCTTGTTTCGGCAGACCCTCGGTCGTGCCGGTTTCCAGCAGTTCCAGAAGGGCTGGGAAGGACGCCTCGTGCCGGGCCATGTCGCCATGGATCGCGTCCATGTACCAAGGGGCGAACCCGTCCGGGATGCCGGTTTTCCATGTTACGGTGCCATCGCCCTCGAATGTGCCGCGCACTTCGATCTTTTCGCCGCCGCCGCCATCTTGGACAAGCTGCACCAGTGAAGGCGTCGCTTTCTCACCCGTGCCCGCAACATAACAGGTGGTATCAGGGTCGAGCGTGTGGTCCGCCAGCAGCTTATGCCCCGCCCGCGCGGCTTTGAACGCGCTTTCCGGCGGCACGACCCAGCCATCTCCGTCCTGATTGTGCAGCCGGTTCCACCAAGAGCGTTTGAGGTACGCGCCATCCGCATCCGAAGGCAGAAGCTGCGCCAGCCCCGGCAGATCGGTGATGATGTCGAGGATTTCTTCCAGATCGTGCCACATATCCGCAGCCGCGATCATTTTCAGCTCCTGCGCGCGCCCGAGCATGCTGTTCATCATCGAGAACGCGCCGCCATTGGGCGTGCCAAGCATCACAAAGCGGGTGCCGCCGCGCGCTTTGACTTTCTTCCAGACGTCTGCGTGGTTGTGCTGGAAGGCGCGGACGACAAGCCCGCCCATGGAATGCGCCATAAAGCGGATCGGCTGGTCGGTCCGCTCCAGTTCCTTTTCGACAGCCGCCGCAAGCCGTGCAGCGGTGTCTTCAATCGATATGCGCCAGTCATAGGAGAACGGGATCGCGTGGTGGGACCGCGCGATAAAGCGGGCCAGATCGCCATAATGGCGGTTCAGCATCGGTCCCGGTTCCACGTCGCTCGCATCCACGCGCAAACGCTTCACGCCGCCCGTGGCCAGCCGGAAC